>DATEIF010000387.1:0-9271 GCA_035279205.1 Vineibacter sp. | reverse complement strand
GCATGATTGCGCCACTCCAGTCATCCCGAGCGCAGCGAGGGATCTCCCGCGAAAGGAGACTCCATTCCCACGAGATCCCTCGCTGCGCTCGGGACGACAACCGCTTCCATGAAATCGAGATGCGCTCTAGGCCTTTCGTTTGGCGCGCGCTGGCCGGATCTCACCGGCGATCTCCGCCACGGCCTTGCGCGTCGCGGCGACAATCACATCGGCCTCCGACCGGGTGAGGCACAAGGGCGGGGCGAAGCCGAGGATGTCGCCGTGCGGCATGGCGCGGGCGATGACGCCGTGGGCGAGCATCGCCGCCGCCAGACGCGGGCCGACCTTCAAGGCAGGATCGAAAAAGACCCGATCGGCCTTGTCGGCCACGAACTCGACGGCGGCCAGCAGACCGACGCCGCGCACCTCGCCCACGAGATCATGGTCGGCGAGGGCTTCCGTCAGGCTACGGCAGAAATAGGCGCCGACGTCGCGTGCATTGTCCACCAACCCGAGCTGGTCGATCAGCTTGAGATTCGCTTCTCCGGCCGCAGCGCATAGCGGGTGCGAGGAATACGTCCAGCCGTGCCCGATGGCGCCGAGCGCATCCGATCCCTGCTCGAGCACGCGCCACATCTGGTCCGCCACGATCACGCCGGAGAGCGGCGCGTAGGCCGAGGTCAGGCCCTTGGCGATCGTGATCAGGTCCGGCTTGATCGCGTAGTGGTCCGATCCGAACATCGAGCCCAGCCGCCCGAATCCGGTGATCACCTCGTCGGCGATCAGCAGGATGTCGTACTTACGCAGCACAGCCTGGATCTTCTCCCAGTAGCCCGCCGGCGGCGGCACAATGCCGCCGGTGCCCAGCACCGGCTCGCCGATGAAGGCCGCGATCGTCTCCGGTCCCTCGCTGAGGATCAGCGCTTCAAGACGGTCAGCGCAGAACTGCGCGAAACCCGCTTCGTCCAAGCCGCGGTCCTCGCGGCGGAAGAAATACGGCGCTTCAGTGTGCAGCACCTGCGGCAGCGGCAGGTCGAAGGCTTTGTGAAACAGCTCGAGCCCGGTCAGACTGCCTGTCATCAGGCCCGAGCCGTGATAGCCGCGCCAGCGCGAGATGATCTTCTTCTTCTCGGGCCGGCCCAGCACGTTGTTGTAGTACCAGACCAGCTTGATGATGGTTTCGTTGGCGTCGGAGCCCGACAGGCCGAAGAAGACCCGCGACATGCCCTCGGGCGCGCGGTCGATAACCATCTTGGCGAGCCGGATCGAGGGCTCGCTGCCGTGTCCCGCATAGGCGTGATAGTAGGCGAGCGCCTGGGCCTGCACAGCGATGGCGTCGGCGATCTCGCGCCTGCCGTAGCCGACGTTCACGCAGTAGAGGCCGGCGAACGCATCGAGGCTGCGCCGCCCGTCGCGGTCGACGATATGGACGCCCTCGCCGCCAGTGACGATCCGGTTGGGCGTCTCGCCGCGGGCATGGGCCGCCATGTGGGTCGACGGATGGAAGAAGTGGTCGCGGTCCCACGCGTTGAGCTCGTTATCACGGACTGTCATCGCTTCAGCTCCTGATCTCTCGTTTCGCTCGCCTCAGTCGGTATCGAGGCACACGTATTTCAGCTCGGTGAAGGCCTCGAGGCCGTGACGCGATCCTTCGCGGCCCAGTCCGGACTGCTTGACGCCGCCGAACGGCACCGGCGCACCGGTGATGCGGGCGCGGTTCACCGCCACCATGCCGTAGTCGAGACGGCGGCTCAGCCGCAGGCTGCGTGCCCCGTCGCGGGTGACGACGTAGGCGACCAGGCCGTATTCGGTGGCATTGGCGCGGGCGACGACCTCGTCCTCATCGTCGAACGGCGCCAGCGCCGCGACCGGACCGAAGGTCTCCTCGCGCATGATCAGCGCCGCGTCCGGCACGTCGGCGAGCACGGTCGGCTGGTAGAACAAGGGTCCCATCGGCCCGCGGCCGCCGCCGGCAAGGCAGCGCGCGCCGCGGGATTGGGCGTCCTGCACATGCTGGTCGACCTTCGCCACGGCGCGCTCGTGCATCAACGGACCAATGTCGACGCCATCGTCGAGACCGGCCCCAACCCTGAGCCCGGCGACGCGCCGGGCGAAGGCGTTGCAGAACCGCGCGTAGATCGGCCGCTCGACATAGATGCGGTTGGCCGCCAGGCAATCCTGGCCCGACGTCGCGAACTTGGCGTCGATGGCGATCTCGACGGCGCGGTCCAGGTCGGCGTCGGCGAACACGATCAGCGGCGCATGACCGCCGAGTTCGAGAACCAGCCGCTTCATGGTCGGCGCACAGCGCGCCGCGATCCGCCGGCCGATCTCGGTCGACCCGGTGAAGCTCAGCCCGCGCACGCGCGCGTCGTCGCACAGCCGGTTGACGATGGGTTCAGGCTGGCCGGGCAGCACGTTGAGGACACCGGCCGGGATGCCGGCGCGCGCCGCCAACTCGGCCAGCGCCAGGGCCGACAACGGCGTGCAGGCCGAGGGATGCGCGACCACGGTGCAGCCGGCGGCCAGCGCCGCGGCAGCCTTGCGCGTCAGCATCGCCGATGGAAAGTTCCACGGCGTCACCAGCCCGACCACGCCGATCGGCTCGCGCCGCACCATCATCTCGGCGGACGACAGGTGGCTGGTGATGGCCTCGACATTGACGCGGCGCGCCTCCTCGGCGAACCAAGCGACGAACGACGCCGCATAGGCGATTTCGCCGCGCGCTTCGGCCAGCGGCTTGCCCTGCTCCAGCGTCATGATCAGCGCCAAGTCCTCGCTGGCCGCGACGATCCGGTCGTGCCAGGCGCGCAGGTGCGATGCCCGCGCTTGCGGCAGCAGCGCCCGCCAACCGGCAAACGCCCGCGCCGCGGCCGCGATGGCCCGTTCCGTCTCGTCCCGGCCGGCGCAGGCGACCCGCGCCACCGCCAGCCCGCTGGCCGGATCGACGACATCGATGCCACCGCGCGCGGCGGTGCTCGTCCATCGGCCGTCGATATAGGCCTGTGCACGGATCAGGGCGCCATCATCGAGGCGGGTCAGCGCCGGATGGGGGGCGATCGAAAGCGATAGAACGTCGGTCACGGCGTGCAAACGAAGGGACTGCAATGCCCTGACTATGCGCGGGCACAGGCCGCAGAAGCGCCGGAATGCCGCCGCCGCGACCGGCAGGATTGCGGCTTGGAGCGGTCTATGCCGTCAATTATCCGGCGTCAGGCGCAACAGCCCCACGGTGTCCGCCAGCGCAGACACTGAAGGCTGGTGCGCCGTCTTGACGCCCTTGGTCACGATGTAGGTGAAGTACCGGTCGACGCCGCGCTGCGCTTCCAGCAGGCGATCGACGAAGGCCTGGTAGGTGTCGACGTTCTGGCAGGCCACTTTCAGCAGGTAATCGATACCACCGCCCAGCGCGTAGCATTCGACGATTTCGGGCAAGCTGCGGATGTGCGTCTCGAAGGTCGCGAAGTCGCTTGCCCGATGCGTGCGCAAGGTCAGGGTCATGAAAAAGGTCTGGACCTCGAACAGCGCCCGCAGATCGATCTGCGCGTGGTACGAGGCGATGATCTTGGCGCGCTCGAGCCGCGCGATGCGATCGACGCACGCACTCGCCGACAGGTTTACCCGCTCCGCCAGCGCCGTCTTGCTGATGCGCCCCTCGCGCTGGAGGATCGACAGGATGCGGATGTCGATCCTGTCGAGCGCCAGGGTTCCGGCACGCGCTCCGGACGTGCTGGCGCGCGGCGGCCGTCGGGCTTTCTTGGTACTGCGCATCGCGTTGAATTCTGCCTCCTCGACCGGGACCGTGCCACGCTCTACGTGCTGACGGCCATGCCGCGCACAAAGGGGATGCCGCCCGCGGCCTTGATGAGCTGGAGCCGCAGTTCCTCGGTGATCAGCTCGGCGACGCGCGACGGCGGCCGGAACACCGAGCGCAGAAGCGCGACGCGCTGGGGCACGGTGGGCCGGAACCGCACCAGCACGCAACGCGGATCGTGCGCGACCCCACTGGGCCAGGGATCGATCAACGCGATCGCGCGGCCCGAACTTGCCACGGCGGCGTACGCTACAGCCGAGCTGTTGGCCTCCATGACCACGTGCATGGCGATGCCGGCCGCCTCGAAGCATTCGCGCACCAGGTGGCTGGCGGGCGTCGCCTGGTCGAGGCTGATCAGCGGCTGGCTGTCGAGATCGCGCGGCGTGACGAACTCGTATCCCGCCAGCGGATGGCCGCGCGGCACCGCGGCGACGATCTCGCTTTCGCCGATTGTCTCGATGTGCAGATCGCGGTCGGTCACCGGCGCATGCACCAGGCCGAGATCGACGTGGTGGTGGATCGTGGCGCTGATCACCTCGGCGCGCGCCTCGGCGACGATCCTGACGTTCAGGTTCGGCACCTTGGCCTGCAACGACGCCGCCGTCTGGACCACGAGCGAGGCCGCCAGCGTCGGAATGGCGGCGATCGACAGCTGCCCGGCCTTGCCGGACCGGAAATCGTCGACGCGGTCGCGAAACACCGAGACATGGGCAAAGAGGCGCGCGGTCTCGTCGTAGAGCCGCGCCGCATCCTCGGTCGGCACTAGTCGCCGCCGCTGCCGGCCGAACAGGGACAGGCCGACATCCTGCTCGAACTCGGCCAGCGCCTTGCTGACCGCCGGCTGCGTCACGCCGAGCCTGCCGGCTGCGACCGTGATGCTGCGGGTCTCGAAGACGACCCGGAAGACTTCCAGCAGGCGCAGGTTGAGGCGCTTCATAACCGTCTGGTTATCAAAACCGAATTAAAAGTCATTAGACAGAATGCTTGGCGCAAGCAAGCTTAGTCGCCATTCAACGCAAGCTCAAAAAGGCGTGACATGCTGCTGTTCGAGAGGTCGGAGTATCTAGCGCGCGTCGCGCGGGTGAAGAAGGCGATGACCGAGCAGGGTATCGACCTGCTGCTGATCGCCTCACCCGCGAACCAGTTCTGGGTCACGGGTTACGACGGCTGGTCGTTCTACACGCCCCAGATGGTCGCCGTCAGCCTGCAGCAGGAAGAGCCGATCTGGATCGGCCGCAAGATGGACGCGGTGGGCGCCAAGTTCACCGCCTTCCTGGCCGACAAGAACGTGATCCCCTATCCGGACCACTATGTCGGTTCGTCGGACCTGCATCCCATGCAGTTCGTCGCCGAGGAACTGCAGCGGCGCGGCTGGGACCGCGGCCGGGTCGGCGTCGAGACCGACGACTACTACTACACGGCCAAGTGGGACGCGATCCTGCGCAAGAACCTGGCCAACTGCGAATTTGTCGACGCCTTCCTGCTGGTCAACCGCTGCCGCATGGTGAAGTCGGCGCGCGAGCTCGACTACATGCGCCAGGCCGGCCAGATCGCCGCCGCGGCGCAACAGGCGGCCTTCGATGCCGCCCGTCCCGGTGTCCGGCAATGCGATGTCATGGCCGAGGTGTACCGCGTGACGACGGCTGGCCTGCCGGAATTCGGCGGCACCTTCCCCTGCAAGCCGCCCAACGCCATGGTCGGCGAGATCTGCTCGGCGCCGCATTTGTCATGGACGGATGCGCCCCTGGTCGACAACGACCTGTTCTACATCGAGCTGGGCGGCGTGCGGCACCGCTACCACTCGCCGCTGTCGCGCTGCATCTACCTGGGCAAGCCCAGCGAGCGCATCGAGTTCATCGGCAAGGTGATCGCCGAGGGCCTCAACGCCGTGCTCGACAAGGTCCGCCCGGGTGTCGTCTGCGAAGAGCTGGCCGCGGTCTGGAAGGCCGTGATCGCGCGCCATGGCATCGAGAAGGACAGCCGCATCGGCTATCCGGTCGGCATCGGCTACCCGCCGACCTGGGGTGAACTGACCGCGAGCATCCGCGCCGGCGATCGCACCGTGCTCGAGCCGAACATGACGTTCCACTGCATCCCGGCGATCTGGCTGGAGCAGTACGGCCTGGTGATCTCCGAAACGTTCGCGGTCACCGACAAGGGCGCCGACTGCTTTGCCGCGTTCCCGCGCACGATCATGAGCAAGGGCTGAGGACCAGGCAGTGGTGGCGCGTTTGCTCACGGGCGGGCACAACCTCTATGGTCATCGGATCGGCATCCTGATGATCGAGGGGCGCTTTCCGCGCCCGCCCGGTGCCATCGGCAACGCCACGACGTTCCCGTTTCCAGTGATGCACCATGTGGTGAAAGGCTTCTCCGGAAGCCGCATGGTGCGCGATGTCGGCGCGCTCGATCCCGACAGCGATGCCTTCCGCGACGCGATCGAACCGTGGCTGGCCGGCGCGCGCTACCTCGAGGATCAGGGCTGCCGGGGCATCACGACGTCGTGTGGGTTCGCCGCGCTGCTGCAGCCTTATCTGCTGGAGGCCGTCACCGTTCCGGTCTTCGCCTCGTCGTTGATGCTGATCCCGTTCATCGCCGCCACGCTGAGGCGCACGCGGCGCGTGGGCGTGATCACGGCCGCATCGGCGAGTCTGTCGGAGCGCCATCTGCGCGCCGTCGGCGTCGATCCGGCAACCATCCACGTCGTCGGGATGGAGGGCTGCCCGGAGTTTGCCGCTACGGCGTGGCAGGACCGGCCCACGCTCGATCTCGACGCCGCCGAGGCGGAGGCCGTGGGCGTCGCGCGGCGCCTGATCGAAGCCGCGCCGGACGTCGGCGCCCTGCTCCTGGAATGCTCCCTGCTGCCGCCGTACGCGGCGGCGATCCAGGCCGCGACAGGCCTGCCGGTGTTCGATTTCACGCACCTGGTATCGCTGGCCCATCATGCGTGCGCCCGCACGCCGTTCACAGGCTTGCTGTGATGATCCGCCGAACATTCGCCCTGTTGTATCCGGTCGCGACCTTGGTGGCGCTGGTCGCGATCTGGTACGCGGCCGTCAAGATCTTCCACGTGCCCGCCTACCTGCTGCCGTTGCCGGGCGACGTCATCGAGCGCATCCGCGAGGATTTCTGGTTCCTGCTGCACCACAGCTGGATCACGACCGGCATCACGCTGGGCGGTTTTCTGCTGTCGATCCTGATCGGCGTGCCGCTGGCGATCGTGCTGGTCGCGTCGAAGACCCTGGAACGCGCCGTGATGCCGTGGCTGATCCTGAGCCAGACCTTCCCCAAGGTGGCGCTGGCGCCGCTGGTGGTGGTCTGGTTCGGACTCGGGCTGGGCCCCAAGCTCGTCGTGACGTTCCTGGTCGCCTTCTTCCCCGTGCTGGTGTCGACCATCGTCGGCCTGCGCAGCATGGAGCGCGAGATGATCGAGCTGGCAAGCGCCGTGCGCGCCAGCACCCTGCAGACCTTCTGGCATTTCCGCCTGCCATTGGCGCTGCCGAACATCTTTGCCGGCATGAAGGTGTCGGTCGCCTTCTCCGTCGTCGGCGCCGTGATCGCCGAATGGGTCGGCGCCAACGCCGGCCTCGGCTACCTGCTGCTGCAAGCCAACGCCAACCTCGACACCGGCCTTCTGTTTGCCGTGCTGGTGGCCCTGATGATCATCGGCGTCGTTCTCTACTACGCCGTCGAGCTCCTCGAGCGCCTGGTCATTCCCTGGCACAGCACGATCCGCCTGCAGAACCCGTCGGCCTGACGGCATACCGAACGCAACCAACGCCAAGGGAGGCGACATGACACATCTCTCACGACGCAGCGCCGTGCTGGGCGCCAGCGCGATCGCGCTGTCGATGCCGTTCGTGCGGCCGGCCAGGGCGGCCACGGCGATCAGCTTCCGCCTCGACTGGTCGATCTACGGCTCGCATGCGCCCTTCTTCATGGCGCTTGAGGACAAGCTGTACGAGAAGGCCGGGCTCGATGTCAGCATCGGCGAAGGACAGGGCTCGGCCACCGTCGCCAAGATCGTGGGCCAGGGTAACGACCCTATCGGCTTCGTCGACTTCACCAGCACGATCCGCGCGATCGAGCAGGGCATCCCCCTGATGGCCATCGGGCGCGTGATCTCCAACGTCATGTGCGTCATCAGCCATGCCGACGCCGCCGTGAAATCGCCCAAGGAGCTGGAAGGCAAGGTGATCGCCTATGCGCCGTCGGAGAGCACCGGCCAGATGATGCCGGCGTTGCTGCAGCGTTCGAACGTCAATGCCGGCAACGTCAACGTGCTGAACCCGGCCACCGGCGCCAAGAACGCCGTGTTCCTGCAGCGCCGCGCCGATGCGATCCCCGCCAACGTCAACGTCCAGATCGCGCAGCTCGAGGAGCAGGGCGCCAAGCTGAGCTACTTCCTGTTCAGCGACTTCGGCGTCGAGATGATGAACAATGGCATCGTGGCCAACGCCACCTGGCTGCAGCAGAACCGCGATGCGGCCAAGGCCTTCGTGCGCGTGTCGATCGACGCGTTCAAGGCGGCCCAGGCGAACCCCGACAAGGCGATCGACCTGCTGATCAAGCGTCTGCCTCACCAGGCGCGCAACAAGAAGGTGCTGCGGCGCCAGCTCGAGCTCACGTTCCCGTCGCTGGAGACGCACGCCACCAAGGGCAAGCCGCTGGGCGTGATGGTCGAGGACGACTGGCGCGGCACGCAGGAGCTGCTGGTGAAGTACGGCGGCCTCCCCAAGGCGGTCGAGCCCGCCAAGCTCTACACGAACCAGTTCGTCGAGACATGAGCGCCTGATGGCTCAGCCGATCACGATCCGCGACGTCTCCAAGACGTTCGGCAGCGGTCCATCGAGCGTGCAGGCGCTGCAAGGCATCGACCTCGAGGTCGGTGCCGGCGAGTTCGTCGCCATCGTCGGCGCATCGGGCTGCGGCAAGTCAACCATGCTGCGCCTGGTCGGCGGCCTCAGCGCACCCACCAGCGGCCAGATCGAGATCGGCGGCAAGTGCGTGAGCGAACCCGGACCCGGTATCGGCATCGTGTTCCAGACGCCGGTGCTACTGCCGTGGCGCAACGTCCAGCAGAACGTCCAGCTGCCCCTGGTCATCCAGCGATCCGGCAACGATCCGCAGCGGATCCAGGCGCTGCTGGATCTGGTGGGCCTGCGCGGCTTCGAGCGCAGCCGGCCGTTCGAGCTGTCGGGCGGCATGCAGCAGCGCGTGGCATTGTGCCGGGCGCTGGTGACCGATCCGTCGCTGCTGCTGATGGACGAGCCGTTCGGCGCGCTCGATGCGCTGACGCGCGAGCAGATGAACCTGGAACTGCAGCGGATCTGGCTGGAGACCGGCAAGACCGTGCTGCTGATCACGCACAGCATCACCGAAGCGGTGATGCTGGCTGACCGCGTGGTGGTGATGACGCCGCGGCCTGGCCGCATCCGCGAGATCATCACGGTCGACCTGCCCCGGCCGCGCGACTTC
>DATEIF010000386.1:0-4254 GCA_035279205.1 Vineibacter sp. | reverse complement strand
GGGCGGATGATTCTGTCCCGCACCCTGTGGCCTTTGCTTTTTGGTGGCGGGCTGTTCGCGACCAGCCTGGCGCTGGCCAGTGATCATCCTTTGTTGTGGTTCAACGTGACCTATGTTGCGGTCGCCTTGGTGATCGCCGTCTTCGAGCGGTTGATGCCGCATGAGACGGTGTGGCTGCAGTCCGATCAGGAGACGGTCGACAATCTTGCCCACACGTTCCTGAACAAGGGGTTGGTGCAGATTGGCGCGGCGGTCGCCTCCAGCCTCAGCATGGTTGCGGCAACCACCGTCGAGCCGGCGCTGCGCGCATCGACGTCACCGTGGCCCAGCGATTGGCCGCTGGCGGCGCAAGTCGTTCTCGGCCTGCTCATCGCCGAGCTCGGTCTCTACATCGCTCATCGATCGGCGCATGAGAGTCGCCTGCTGTGGCGCTTTCATGCCCTGCATCACAGCGTGCGCCGGCTGTGGGTCCTCAACACCGGCCGCTTTCACTTCGCCGACACGCTGTTTAAGATCGCCTTGAGCCAGACCCCGCTCTATCTGCTGGGAGCGCCACTGCCGGTCTTTCTCTGGATCAGCGCCATGACCGCGTTCACCGGCCTGCTGACCCACTGCAACATCGATCTGCGGACCGGCGCTTTCGATTTCATCTTCAGCACGCCGACCCTGCACCGCTGGCACCATTCGAAAGTGCTGGCGGAGGGCAACCGCAATTACGGCGAGAACCTGGTCTTCTGGGATCAGCTGCTGGGCACGTACTACAACCCTGCGCGCCGTCCGCCGACGGATATCGGCATCAGCGGACGGATCGCGTCGGGCTTTCTGCGCCAGCTGGTGCAGCCTTTCACGGCCGATGGTGTTCGCGCGATCTTTCAGGCCCTGCCCGAGCAGAGCGCGGATGTCAAAACGTCTTCGCGCCGTTGACCGGCAACAGGACCGAATAGAGCGAGGTCGTGGCACAGATGAACAGGCGGTTGCGCTTGGGGCCGCCAAAAACGACGTTGGCGACGCGCTCGGGCACCAGCACCTTGCCGATCAAGGTGCCGTCCGGTTCGTAGCAGTGCACGCCATCGCCGGCGCTGGTCCATATGCGGCCGGTGTCGTCGAGGCGGAAGCCGTCGAACGGGCCTGATGTGCAGGTCGCGAACAGCCGGCCGTTGGTCAGCTTGCCATCGTCACTGACATCGAAGACCCGCATATGGGGCGGGCCATTGGGATTGCCCGAAGTGCCGGTATCCGAGATGTACAGGCGGCGCTCGTCGACGGAAAAGGCGAGGCCGTTGGGCCGCACGAAGTCGTCGACGACGATGCGGCATTGGCCGCTGGCCGGATCGACGCGGTAGACGTAGCAGGCGCCGATCTCGCTCTCGGCCTTGTGCCCCTCATAGTCGGTGTCGATGCCGTAGGACGGATCGGTGAACCAGATCGAGCCGTCGGCTTTCACGACGATGTCGTTGGGGCTGTTGAAGCGCTTGCCCTCGTATCGGTCGGCGATGACGGTGATCGAGCCGTCGTGCTCCGTGCGGGTGACGCGGCGGTTGCCATGCTCGCATGAAACCAGCCGGCCTTGCCGGTCGACGGTATGGCCATTGCTGTAACCGGCTGGCTGACGGAAGACGCTGGTGGCGCCGGACGCTTCGTCCCAGCGCAGCATGCGGTCGTTGGGTATGTCGCTCCATACGACGTAGCGCCCGGCGGGAAAATATGCCGGGCCCTCGGCCCACCGGCATCCTTCATACAGGCGCTCGACGCGCGCGGCGATTCGTATGCAGCGCTTGAAGCGGTCGTCGAGGATCTTGAAATCAGCATCAGCCATTGTTCGTCTCCATGTCGCGACAGCTTATCCGAAGCGTCCGGGATCGCAGCTTGCCAGCGTTGCCGGCAGCGTCTCGCCATCCATCAGCTTCACGATCAGGCGCGCCGTGGCGGTGGCGAGCGTCAGGCCGACATGCTGATGGCCGTAGCCGCAGTAGACATTGCGGTGGTGCGGCGCCCGGCCGATGGCGGGCCGGAAGTCCGGCAGCGACGGCCGTTCGCCCATCCAACGGCTGGTCTCGGCGCCGCCAACGCCGGGGAAGATATCCTTCAGATGCTTGAGCAGCAGATCGGCGCGATGCCATGAGGGCGGTTTGTCGGGAGCCCCCAGCTCGACCGTACCGGCGAGCCGCAGGCCCTCGCGCATCGGCGTGATGAAGAACCCCCGCTCGGCGGGTGACACCGGCAGCGTGAAGCGCACGTTGGTCGGCTCGACCATGACGTGATAGCCGCGCTCGGCGACCAGCGGCGCGCGAAAACGCAGCAGGCGGGTGAGCGTACCCGAAGCGCGGCCGGCACAGATCACCACCGCGGCCACGGGCTTGACCTTGTCGCCCAGGCGTACGGCCGTGACGCGATCGCCATCGACGTCAAGGCCGGTGACTTGTGCCTTTTCGATGCGCCCACCCTCGGCAACGAAGCGGTCGGCCAACGTCGTCACGACATGGTACGGGCTGATCGTATGCATGCCGTGCGGGTAGTAGACGCCCTTGACGATGCGCTCGCTCAGTCCGGGTGCCAGGTCGCGGGCACGCTTGCCGTCGACGATCTCCATCGCCGTGCCCTTGGCCGTCTGCAGCGCGCGCTCGTGCGCGCCCGACATGAAGCTGGCCTCGGTCTCGTAGACGTAGAGGGCTCCCTGGCTGCGGAACAACTCGCCCAGGCCGGAGGCCTGGATTTCGCTCTTCCACGAGGTGTTGGCCTCTTCCATCAGCGTGCCGAAGGCGTCGACCCCCTTCTTGACCTCGCTGTCGCGCGCCAGGAGCGCAAAGCGTGTCATCCAGGGCAGCAACCACATCAGGCTGGGCAGATGGATCGTCAGCGGGCTCGTCGAATCGCGCAGCATCCTGGGCACGCGCCGCAGCACGTCCGGCCGGCACAGCGGCAGGACGTGATCGATCGCGATAAAGCCGGCATTGCCGAAGGATGTCTTGCGGCCGGGATCTTCGCCGTCCAGCACCACGACCTTGTGGCCTGCCCGCTGAAGGGCGCGCGCCGTCGCCATGCCGACAATGCCGGCACCGATCACGGCGACCGGCAGTGCTGCGGGAGCCGGTGAGGACGCCACGCGTCAGGCTCCCATCAATGGGCCACAGGCTGCGGCGGCGTCCTCGTTCGATGCAAGCGCGTGCATGGTCACTCCCGTTCCGTCGATCGAAACCAAGCACCTTGTCGCCTGGAATGCAAATGGTGGTGTGTGCTGCTATGGCGCCCGATCAACGACGAGGCGCTGCGCCATGAACCGCGTGCTGGCACATACCGGCGTGACCTATCCGATCATACAGGCGCCGATGGGCTGGATCGCGCGCAGTCAGCTGGCCAGCGCGGTATCGAATGCGGGCGGGCTCGGCATCATCGAGACATCCAGTGGCGAGACCGAAGCCTGCCTGGCCGAAATCGCCAAGATGCGCGCACTGACCGACAAGCCGTTCGGCGTCAATCTGCCGCTGCTCTTCCTGCGCGATCCCGCAATCGTCGACCGGGTCTGCGACAGCGGCGTGCGGTTCGTGACCACGTCGGCCGGTTCGCCCACCAAGCTGCTGCCGCGCCTCAAGCAGGCGGGCCTGATCGTCTATCACGTGGTGCCGACTCTGGCGGCGGCGATCAAGGCGGCGGAAGCCGGCGTCGACGGCCTGATTGTCGAAGGCGGCGAGGGCGGCGGCTTCAAGAATCCGGACGATGTCTCGACGTTGGTGTTGCTACAGGCGGTAAGGGAGACGGTCGATCTGCCGCTGATCGCCGCCGGCGGTATCTGCGACGGCCGCGGCATGGCAGCGGCATTTGCACTCGGCGCCGAAGGCATCCAGATGGGCACGCGTTTCGTAAGCGCGTTGGAGAGTCCGGTGCACCACAACTACAAGCAGGCGATCATCGACGCCGCCGACACCGGCACGCTGATGCTGAACCGCAAGTCGACGCCCTGCGTGCGGGCGCTGAAGACGGAGCGCTCCAAGGCCATCGCCGAGGCCGGCGTGATGGACCGCGCCGTCTTTGGCACCGTGAAGGACGTCTATTTCGGCGGCGACATGGAAGCGTCCCTGGCGTTGGCCGGCCAGACCGCCGGCCTGATCCACGAAGTGCTGCCGGTGGGTGAAATCATCCAGCGCACCGTCGATGGTTTTCATGCCATCCGCCGACAGCAATGGGAACGCTCGGCGGCCGGCAGTTTCTAGATCACGCCGGTGCTGCGCGGTAGTGGTGCCGATAAGCCTCGCGGAA
>DATEIF010000385.1:0-2323 GCA_035279205.1 Vineibacter sp. | reverse complement strand
ATGGATCGATTTCAAGGAGAATGATCATGTTCGGACGATTCGTGCGCGGTGGCCTGAGTGCCCTCAAATGGGCGCTGTGCGCCGTCGGCGTCCTCTCGGTGGTCGTGTTGCCGATGCTGGCCAAGCCACTGCAGCGTCCGCCGGAGCTGCGCTCGATCTCCGAGACGGTGCGCGCCGTCGACCGCAGCACCATGCCGGCCCTGCAGCGCTTCTCCGCCCGCGACGGTACGGAGCTCGCCTACCGCCACTATCCGGCGCGGGGCACGATCAGCGGTCGGATCGCCATTCTCGTGCATGGCTCGTCCGGATCGAGCGTCGCCGTGCACGCACTGGCGGACGCGCTCGCGGCACGCGGCGTCGCGACCTGGGTGCCTGATGTCAGGGGCCATGGCGGCTCCGGCACCCGTGGCGACATCGGCTATTTCGGCCAGCTCGATGACGACCTCGCCGACCTCGTCGCGCTGGTCCGCAAGGCGGCGCCCACCGAGGCGCTGACGCTGCTCGGCCACTCCAGCGGCGGCGCCTTTGCGCTGCGGATCGCGGGCTCGCCGATGCAGAACCTGTTCGCCCGCACCGTGCTGCTCGCGCCCCATCTCGGCCATGACGCGCCGACAACCCGCCCGAACGCCGGCGGCTGGGTCCATGCCGACGTGCCCCGCATCATCGCGCTGTCAGTGCTGGGCAGGCTCGGGGTCGACTGCTGCGCGGCGCTGCCGGTGCTGGCCTTCGCCGTGCCGGCGAATTCCGAGAAGTACCTGGCGACGGGCTATTCGTTCCGCCTGATGCGCAACTTCACGACGCGCGGCTACCGCACGGACCTTGCCGCTGCGACACGGCCGGTCACTATCTTCTCCGGCGCCGACGATGAGTTGATGATCGCAGGCAAATATTCCGAAACCGTCCAGGCGGTGGCGCCCTCGGTCGACGTCAAGCTGATCGACGGCGTCAACCACATGGCCATCGTGAGCGCGCCGAAGGCGACCGCGGCGATTGCCGATGACGTCGCCACAAGCGGCGCGGCGGGAAGCTGAGGAGGGCAACATGATCGACAGCAAGCAGGCCAGCGCGGCGCTCAGCGACATCGACGACGTCGTCCGGCGCGTCCGCCAGTCACGGATCTACCAGATCGCCAGCCTCATCGTCGTGATGTGGGGCGCATTGTTGTTTGTGACCTACATCGCCAACTATCTGTGGCCGCGTCAGGGCTACGCGATCTGGACTGTCAGCAACCTGCTCGGCCTTGCCGTCAGCACCGCCATGGGGTTCCTCATCAATATCCGCTCCGGCGTCGGCAACTTTCCGATCCGCTCGTTGATCACCTTCGTGCTGATCGCCGCGTTCGGCGCCTATTGCGCGATATGGCTCGGTCATTTCAGTCCGCGCCAGATGACCGTGTTCTTCGCCCTTTACGGCATGCTGTTTTACGCGATTGCCGGCGTCTGGTTCGGCTACGCCTTCATCGTGATCGCATTCTGCACCACCGCGTTGACGCTGATCGCCTACTACTATGCAGGCAGCGCCTTCCTGCTGTGGATGGCGGTGGCGCATGGCGGCGGGCTTGTTGTCGGCGGCCTCTGGATGCGCCGGATCTGACGTCATGGCTGAACTCGACGATATCATCCATCAGCCGCTGCGGCTCAAGATCATGGCGGCGCTCAATGCGTTGCCGGGCCCGGTCGGGCTGGAATTTGCGCGGCTGAAGAAGCTGACCGGCGCCACCGATGGCAATCTCGGCGCCCATATCGAGACGCTGGCCAAGGCCGGCTATGTCGCGGTGGATAAGGCCTTTGTCGGCAAGAAGCCGCAGACCACGGTCACCGCCACCGCCGCCGGGCGTGCTGCTTTTGCCCGGCATGTCGCGAGCCTGCAGGAGATCATCGCCGCTTCAGGAGGTGACAAATAGCCGATCCCCCTTGCGGAACGAGCCGGACTCATGCGAACCGGGGGCCGTCGAAAACCCCCGTCATCCGGCGCATTCCATGAAGATACTCGTTATCGGTTCCGGCGGCCGCGAGCACGCTTTGGCGTGGAAGATCGCCGCGTCACCGCTGGTGACGAAGCTGTGGTGCGTACCGGGCAATGCGGGGATCGCCAAGGACGCTGAATGCGCGCCGCTCGACATAACCGACCATCCGGCGGTCGTTGCGTTCTGCAAGAAAAACGCGGTGGATTTCGTCGTGGTTGGCCCCGACGCGGCCATCGCGGCAGGAATCGTCGACGATCTCAATGCCGCCGGCTTCAAGGCATTCGGTGCGACCAAGGCGGCGGGCCGGCTGGAAAGCTCCAAGAATTTCACCAAGGCGCTGTGCCGCGCCAACAACAT
>DATEIF010000384.1:0-6212 GCA_035279205.1 Vineibacter sp. | reverse complement strand
CAGAAGAAGATGGCCGTCGCGGCAAATCCCAGCGCCGTGCGCACGGCATGCAGGCGGGACCATTTCACCAGCAGGGCGCGGCTTTCGGCGCCGGCTGCGGCGGCCTCGGTCGCCATCAGCCTGCGGTTGGTCGGCATGATGCCGAGCAGCGTGTAGGGCCAGTTCGCGATCAGCATCGCGGCACCCACCAGCCAGGCCGAATTTTCGCTCTGCCGCCACGCCACGATGCCCAGCACGAAACCGACGACAGCCAGCGGGGCCTGCATGGCCGCACCGCGCTGATAGGCCGGCTTCCACTGCGCCAGGAGCGCCTGATCATCGAGGTTCATCCGAGCCGGCTGTTCGGCGACGTTAACGTACAGCGCGGCACCCGCGAACACTGCCGCGACGACAAGGGCAAGCTGTCCGGCGAGCATGGCTCCGCCTCCATCGGTCAATCCCTGGACTGTCACGCATCACCTTGCGTGGCAGACATGCAGGCGAGGCGCATCCGCGACACATGATCCGATGGCGCGCGTGGCCATCGCTTTGCATTGTCGCGCGCATGGTTCCATCCGACGGTTCCCGCGACAACCCCCACCGCACGCCCACCATTTCGCTGGCCATCCTGGCGAGCGCGACGTTCTCCAGCTCGGCCAGTGTGCGGGTGTCCGATCCGCTGTTGCCGCAGGTGGCGGCGTCGTTCGGCACCACGGCCGGCGAGGCGTCGAGCGTCATCACCGCCTTCACGCTGGCCTATGGGCTGATGCAGATCTTCTACGGCGGGGCCGGCGACCGTCTTGGCAAGATCCGGCTGATCGCCATCACCACGCTGCTGTCGGCCGTCGGATCACTGGCCTGCGCGCTGGCGCCCTCGCTGTGGGCGCTGACGGTGGCGCGCTTCGCCACGGCAGCGGTGGCGTGCGCCATCATTCCCCTCTCCTTCGCCTGGATCGGCGACGTCATTCCGTATGCCAAGCGACAGCCGGTGCTGGCACGATTCATCTCGGGCCAGATCATGGGCATGATCTTCGGCCAGGTCGCCGGCGGCATCCTGGGCGACTCGCTGGGCTGGCGCTGGGTGTTCGGCATCCTCGCCGCCGGCTATGTGGTGGCCGGCCTCGCACTGTTGCTGCGCCTGCGGGCCGATCCGCTGACGCGATTGCGCAGCGATGCCGGACGGCCGGGTCTTGCCGGCCTGGTGCGATCATGGCGCGACACGATCGGCCTGGTGCGCGATCCCTGGGTCCGCGTCGTGCTGGCGGCCGTGGCCGCCGAAGGGTTCCTGTTTTTCGGCGCCTTTGCCTATGTCGGCAACGAGCTGCGCCATCGCTTCGGCATCGACTACACCATCGTCGGTGTCGCGATGGCGGCCTATGGCGGCGGTGGCCTGCTGTACACCGCCAATGTCGGTCGCCTGGTCCTGTTGCTGGGCGAGCGGGGCCTCGCCTGGATCGGCGGCCTGTTGCTGGGGCTGAGCTTCGTGCTGCTGACCATCGCACCATCGCTGTGGGTGGCGGTGATCGCCATCGCGCTGTGCGGGCTGGGCTTCTATATGCTGCACAACACGCTGCAGACCCACGGCACGCAGATGGCGCCCGAGGCCCGCGGCGCCGGTGTGGCGGTCTTCGCCACCGCATTGTTCTTCGGCCAGTCGCTGGGCGTCGCCGTCGCCGCGCCGATCGTCGATCACATCGGCGTTGCGCCGGTCTTCCTGGCTGCCGCCATCGGGATGCCGGTGACCGGCCTGTTCCTGGCGACCAGCTTGCGGCGGGCGCCTCAGGGATCGCGGCTCAGCCCGCGATAGAGCAGCGCCGCGAGATAGGCATCCCATTTCTCCGGCTGCTTGACGCCCAGCTCGTAGAGATAGGACCAGCTGAAGATGCCGGTGTCGTGCTTGTCGTCGAAGCGGATGCGGATGGCGTAGTTGCCGACCGGCTCGATCGCCTCGATGCGCACGTTGCGGCGGCCGGCGATGATCTTCTTCTGGTCGGGACCGTGGCCCTGCACCTCGGCGGACGGGCTTTCGACCCGCAGATATTCGGCCGTGTAGCGGAACGTGCGGCCGTCATCGAAATCGATCTCCAGCTCGCCCTTCTCGCGGAACAGGCGCACTTCGATCGGCCACGGCGTGCCCGCCGCCGGCTCGTAGCCGCCACCGGACGGCGCCGATTGCGGAAAATCCGCAGGTCCATTGGCCATGCTCATCGATCTGATCCTTGCCTGCTAGCGGCTCAGCCCACGTCGTCCAGCCGGCGCGCTTCGCCCGGCAGCATGATGGGAATGCCGTCGCGAATGGGATAGGCGAGCCCCGCCTTGCGGCTGATCAGCTCGTTGCGCGCGGCATCGAACTCCAGCGGCCCGTGTGTGACGGGACACACGAGGATTTCGAGCAGCTTCGGGTCAATGCCCACCCGGCGGGCGGGGCCTTCAGAGGGGCTCATGTGCGACGCTCCGGACGCTTACGGCGCTTATAGCACGACAGCGGCTCGCGCACGCCTGATCTTATCCGCAAGCTTCACCGCTAACGAACAGCCGCACGCACTGCCGATAGCAGCCAGTCGAGCCCGGGGTCGACATGGCCGGCGCGACGCACGGCGGAGACCGCGAAACTTGGTCCGGCGAACCACGCATCCAGCACCTGCAGTCCCAGCACACCGGCCTGTCGCTCGGCCAACCGGCGCGGGCACGTCGCCAGCGCATCGCTGGCCGCAACCATGGTCAGGGCCGTCAGCCATCGCGGCACCACGGCGATGGTCGGGACCACGTTGGGATCGGGCATGGTCGCATCCGAGATGCCGGTTTCACCCGACGGGCCGACGAAGATGTTGGGCAGCGACAGATAGGTCGGCCCGTCGATGGTGCCCTTGATCCGCGGGTGGCGTTTGCGCGCCACGACGCAGTAGCGATCCTCGTACAGCACCTCAGCTTCGAACCCGGGCGGCAGAGTCAGGAACTGGCCCAGCGCGAGATCGATCTCGCCGCGCCGCAGGACGTCGAGGGTCGCCCTGCCCTGCAGGAATTCAATCGAGAACGACGCCCGCGGCGCCTCGCGTCCGAACGTCTTCACCAGCGGCGCACCGATCAAGGCGGCGACGAACTCCGCCGCTGCGAACCGGAAGCGCCGCCCGCTGCGCGCCGGATCGAAGCCCTCGTCGCTGCCGAGCACGGCGCCCGCCATGTCGATCAGCGCATCGATGCGCGGCGCCAGCTCCAGCGCCCGCCGCGTCGGCTCCAGGCCGTGCGGTCGTCGCACGAACAGCGGATCGTCGAACAGCTCGCGCAGGCGGGCCAGCGCATGACTGATCGTCGATTGGGTGAGGCCCAGCCGTTGCGCCGCCGCCGTCGTCCGCCGGGTGCGCGTCAGCTCGCGAAATACCAGCAGCAGGTTTCCGTCCAGCCGCCGGATATTGGTGATATCGATATCACGCATGGTCTGAAATCATTATCCCCATGATCGCGTTGCCGCTAGAGCTGCGGCGGCAAATCGGTCGGGGGAACATCCACGTGCCGCGGACGCGCGTGATCACCATTCTGCGGCTCGCGTGGCCTGTCGTGGCAGCCCTGACGGCGCAGAACGCCATGAGCCTGATCACCATCGCCATGGTCGGACGCCTGGGCGATGCCGCGCTGGCGGGGGTGGGCGTCGGCGGCACGCTGTTCTCGACGCTGCTGGCGATGCTGTTCGGCCTGGACACTGCGGTGCAGGCGGTGGTCGCCCGCCGGATCGGGGCGCGCGACGCGCCGGGCGCGGCCGCCGTCCTGGCCGATGCCCTTCCGATCTCGATGCTGGCCGGGCTGGCCCTGGCCGCGCTCGCCTACATCGCGGCGCCGGCCGTGCTGAGCGTGATCTCCGGGGATCCGCACGTCGTCGCCTACGGCACCGCCTATGTGCGCGCGCTCAGTCCGACGCTGCTGTTCGCAGGTGCCGGCTTCGCCTTCAGTGCCTATTGGAACGGCTGCGGCAGGCCGGAGCTGTCGCTGCTGGCGATCCTGATCCAGCTGCCCTGCAGCGCTCTGTTCACCTATGCCCTGATCTTCGGCGCGTTCGGCTTGCCGCGTCTGGACATCGCCGGCGCCGGCCTGGGAACCATGCTCGCCGCCCTTGTCGCCCTCGCCGTCCATGTCGCGATTGCTGCCATGGTGCTGCCGGTTCGCGCGGTTGCGCGGCGGGGACCGACATCATCGGGCATGGTCACCCTGCTGCGCATGGGCCTGACGGTCAGCGTGCAGCAGTTCCTTTTGTATGTCGGCACCAGCGTGTTCTTCGCCATCGTGGCGCGGCTGGGCGTCCGCGAGGTGGCGGCGATCAATGTGATGATCGCGTTGCTGCTGGTATCGATCCTGGCCGCGACCGGCGTCGGCATCGCGGCCGCCACGTTGGTGGGCCAGGCGCTGGGACGCAACGATGCCCGCGATGCACGGCGTTGGGGATGGCAGGCGAGCCTGATCGGCACGCTGTTGATCGCACCATTGAGCCTGACCATCGTCATCGCGCCGACCAACACGCTGGCGCTGTTCATCGCGGACGATCCCACGATTGCCCTTGCCGCGACACCGATGCGCTTGTTGGCACTATCGATGTGCGTCGATACCGTCGGCCGCGTGCTCGTCTTCGCCCTGCGCGGTGCCGGCGCGGCACATGTGCCGGCGCTAATCACCTTCGCCTTGCAATGGGGAGCCCAGCTGCCGCTGTGCTGGACCGTGGGCGTGGCATGGCAAGGCGGGCTGGTCGGCATCGCGTCGGTGCGGCTGGTGCTGTGCATCGTCGAGAGCGCCGTCATGGTCGCCATCTGGCGTCGGCGCCTGTCAGCGGCGTGATGGTGCGGACGCGCCGACGCTCCTCAGACCACTGAGAAGCACGTCGACCAGCGACACGGCGAAGTCGTCCATCTTGGCCGTCATCGCCGGGCGCAGCCGCTGCGGCGTGGTCGCGACGTGGTTGGTCACGCTGCCCACCACCATGTCCATGACCAGGCCGGGGTTGGTTGCCGGCGGCAGCTCGCCGCGGTCGATGGCACGGCGCACGATCGATCGCGCCTGGCGCACGGTCGCCTCGCCGTAGCTGCCCAGCACCGCGGCGACCTCAGGAAAGCGCGTGGTATCCACCAACATGTGCAGGCTGACCTTACCGTAGGGTCCCGTGCGCAGGCGCAACGACAGGCGCGCCAGCGCCAGCAGGTCTTCGCGGATCGATCCGGTATCGATCGAGTCGACTCCATACCAGCGCGCTTCCAGGGTCTGGCGCAGGAGGCCGGCGCGCGAGGCGCCCCAGCGCCGGTAGAGCGCGTCCTTGCCGACTCCGGACCGCTTGGCCAGGGCATCGAAGGTAAAGCCCTGCCAGCCGACCTCGGCGTAGAGCGCGATGGCGGCGTCGAAGACACGATCCTCGAGCCCGGGATCGCGGGGTCGTCCCCGACCCGGTCGGGTCGGGCCGCCAAGCGGTGCGGCCCGTGTCGCCGTTCTTGCCATCGGCGCATTCCCCCTTGCGCGGCGCGGCGCATCATCGCCATAATTACAGACGCAATCAGACTGATATTAGCAAGGGAGGCGGGATTGGCAATCGCGACGACCCTGGAAGAACGCCGCGCCATCGCCGACACGGTGCGCAAGCTGCTGGCGGAAGCGTGCAGCGAGAAGCACGTGCGCGCGACCATGGAAACGGCCGAGGGAATCGACCGGACCCTGTGGTCGACCCTGGCCGACCTGGGCATTGCCGGACTGTTGATCCCGGCCCGGTTCGGCGGCGCCGGCCTGGGACCGGTCGAGCTCGAGCTGGTCGCCGAAGAAACCGGCGCTGCGCTGGCGTGCACGCCGTTCCTCTCCAGCAGCGTGCTGGCGGCCGGCCTGCTGATGGAGAGTGGCGATGAGGCTGCCGGCGCGCGCCTGCTGCCGGGCATCGCCGCCGGCACGACGATCGCCACCGCAGCACTGACCGGCGAGCGCGGCTCGTGGCAGGCGCAGGACGTAGCCGTGACGGCGCACGATGAAGGCGGCGCGACCCGGCTGTCAGGAGTCGCATCCTATGTCCTGCACGCCGCCATTGCCGACGTTCTGCTGGTCGTCGCACGCGCAGCCGATGGCCATGGCCTGTTCGAGGTGGATCCGCGCGCCGATGGCGTCCAGATCGAGGCGCTGTCGACCTTCGACAAAACGCTGCGGTTGGGCCGGATCACGTTCTCACGGGCGCCGGCGCAGCGGATCGGCAACGCCGGCTGGCCCGCAGTGGCGGC
>DATEIF010000383.1:0-6487 GCA_035279205.1 Vineibacter sp. | reverse complement strand
CCAGGACGGGGAGTGGTGGCGCGCCAACGGCGATGCGGTCAACAAGCGTTGGGAAGCGTTCAAGCTCACCCTGTAGCGTCCCGTCACATCCACAAGCACTGCGGCGCTGCCGGCAGCGCCGCCCGCCATCGCATGAAACTCAATCCGCCATCCGCCGACACGCAGCGTGTCTGGCCCTTGCTGATCCTGTTGCTCGTCGTGTTCGACCTGCCGCTGCTGTTCACGCTCGGCCTGTCGATCCACGGCAAGGACGGCGTCACGCTCGACCGCTACGGCGAGTTGCTCGGCACGCCGGCCTATCTCGGCGTGCTCGCCAGCACATTGCGCGTGTCGCTGATCGCGACACTGGTCAATGTGCTGGTCGGCTATCCGCTGGCCTACTGGATCAAGGGCCTGCGTCCACGCGGTCGCGGCATCGCGCTTGCCTGCGTGCTGCTGCCTTTCTGGGTCAGCATTCTCGTGCGCACCTACGCCTGGATCGTGGTCCTGGGCAATGGCGGCCTGGTGAACCGGTTCCTGCTGTGGAGCGGCCTCATCGACGATCCGATCTCCTTCCTTTATGCGGAGTTCGGTGTAACCGTCGGCATGACCAACGTGCTGCTTCCCTTCCTGGTCCTGCCGCTGTACGCCGCGATGTCCCGCATCGATGATCGCCTGTTGCAGGCGGCATCGTCATTGGGCGCATCACGCTGGACCATCTTCTGGCGCGTGTTCTTCCCGTTGACCGTGCCGGCTTTGGCGGCCGCGGCCCTGCTGGTGTTCATGCTCAGCCTTGGCTTCTACATCACGCCCGCCATTCTCGGTGGCGGCAAGGTCGCGATGGTCGGCAATCTGCTCGACATCCTGATCAATCAGATCCCGCGCTGGGAAACGGCGGCGGCGCTGGCGGCCGTTCTGCTGGCGCTCACGCTAGCGATCTACCTGGTCTATGCACGGCTCAGCCGCTGGGGCACGACATGAGCGAGCGGATATCGGGCCGCTCGATGCCGCTGGCCATCATGGGCGTGGTGACGCTCGTCTTCCTGATGCTGCCGATCCTGATCGTGGCGCCGATGTCGTTCTCGTCGGCGCGTGCCCTCACCTTCCCGCCGCCCGGCTTCTCGGTGCGCTGATACGGCGCCTTGTTCGGCGATGCGGCGTGGATGGAAGCGTTCTGGACCAGCCTGGGCATCGCCGCGATCTCGGCCAGCGCCGCGCTGGTCCTGGGTGGTCTCGCCGCCCACGGCCTCGATCGCGGCAGACAGCGCTGGCGCGCCGCCGCCGAGGCCAACTTTATGGCACCGCTGATCGTGCCGGGCGTCATCACCGCCGTTGCGCTCTATTTTACCTTCGCCAAGACTGGGCTGCTGGGCACCTATTTCGGGCTGGTCGTGGCGCATACGGTTCTCGCCGTGCCGCTGGTCGTCGTCGTGATCGGCACGGCCTTGCGGTCCTTCGACAGCCGCATCGAGCAGGTCGCTCGCAGTCTCGGCGCCTCCTGGATGCAGACGATCCTGCGGGTGGTGCTGCCGAACCTGACGCCCAGCATCGTGGCCGCCTGGATCTTCGCCTTCGTCACCAGCTTCGACGAGGTCATCATCACGTCGTTCATCGCCGGCCCGCAAACCACGGTGCCCAAAAAGATGTACGACGAGCTGATTCTCGAGATCACGCCGACGATCACCGCTGTCGCCACGCTGCTGATCGGCGTGACGGTGCTGGCGCTCGGCGCCGTCTATCTGCTTCTGCTGCGCACCGGGTCACTGCCGACACATCCGGGCATGACCACGCGCGAGCCTGGCTGAGCCCATCGGCAATCCGGGCGCCCTCATCCCGGACCATCACCATTGAGGGCGCAGAAGCGCTGCCATTCGGCGCTGTTGCGCGGCCCGTAGGTCGCAAAGCTGGGCTGCGGATCCTCGCGATAGTCCGCCTTCAGCCGGCCCAGCGGATCGGCCTCGGCGCGACGACGCGCGGTGGCCGGATCGATGCCATAGACCGGCGCCGCGTTCAGGCCGAACACGTCGGCCTTCAACGCCGGCGTCAGGGCCGGATATCCGTAGCGCTCCTGGAATGCGGCGCTGATCTGGAACGCACGGAACGCCTGGATCTGGTCCTGGGGCGAGCCATACCAGATCGAGTCGGTGCCCCACAGCACGCGCTTGTTGCCGACATGGCGCAGCAGCTTGCCCAGGGTATGCGCGGCCTGGTCGGGGTTGCGCATCACCATCCGCCACGTGCTGCCGAGCTCGGCATAGACGTTGGCGTTGGGTGCGATGCCGTTGTCCGCGAGCGACTTCACCAGGCTGTCGATGCCGCGCTCGGCCCTCGCCGGATCGTACGGTCCCTCCGGCTTGGTCAGCTCGAAGCCGGAGTGGTAGACGATGAAGTTCACATCCGGGTAGCGCCTGGCGATACGACCGACGTCGACGCAGGACGCATAGCGTGGCTCCTGGCCCCCGAAGGCCAGGCCCTTGTGCATGCAGATGTTCTTCACGCCGATGCGGCGCGCCTGCTCGATGAAGGGGATGCCGACCTCGGGATCATCGAGCCACCAGCCGACACCCTTGGGCCCCCATTGCGGATAGACCTTCCACGCCGCGATACCGTAGGTCCGGTGCATCTCGGCCATCCGCTCGAGCTGCCGCTGCAAGGGCTGGGCATTGGGCACGATCATCGCATGCAGCAGCAGGCGCCGCCGGTCGCCCAGCGCCGCCACGACGTCACGCACGCGCGCCGCCTCCTTCATGGACACCGGGTTCTCGTCAGGCAGCGCCGGCACGAAGGACAGCACCGCCATGTCGGTGTCGCTGTCGAGGAAGACGTCCTTGATGAGGTTCTCGGCGTCGTAGCACCACAGGCCGGGCCCCTGGGTGCACTGCTTGGGCGGCAGTTGCAGCAGCGCCCGCAGCTGATCGAGGCCACGCGCACCCGCCTCCGGCGAACCGCCGCGCCAGGCGGTACCCTGGGCTTCGATCATGTGGGTCTGGATGTCGAAGATGAACTCGCGGCCGGTGATCGCCTGGGCCATCTGCGGATCAAGCGCTGCATCCGGCGGCAATTCGAACGCACCACCCTTGGCGCCTTGGGAGGCGAAGGCCTCGTTCAGCGTCAGCAGAGTCGTGGCGGCACCGCAGACACCGACCATGAATGCCCGCCGGCCCTGCCCGACACGCCGCGCATTCTCGGCGATGCGCTGCGCCGCGAGCTGATTGGCGCGCGCGATGGTCCGACTGACCGGTACCGGCGCGAACTCACCGTTGGAGGTGGAATCGAGCCTGATCGGCAACGGTGGCTGATGGGCCATGGCTTCCTCCTCTCGCTATCGTCGACGTCGGAGCCTCCAGACAACACATATGATCGCCGCGAGCGGTGTGACCAGTGCGTCCACCGATCCCATCGTCCACAAGGTGGCTCCCGTGATCATGCACCACGCGATGGGCAACGCCGCCAACAGCCAGAAAACGCGACCGGTGACGCCCAGCAGAACCCCGAGCGTCGCCACGGCCGTCGGATCGGGCGCAACGCCGAACACCTCGACCTGTACCCATTCTCTGCCGACCACAGGACCGATCAAGGGCTGCACGACAAGGGCGAACAGGAAAACAATGAGACCGGCCCAAGTGGTATGCTTGCCGTTGCCCTGAAACAGCAATCGATTCCGGATCGATCCGACCCAGAGCAGCAACAGCCCTTCGACCGCAAACCCGACCGCGACATACGTGGCCGCCCAATTGATGGTCGCATACCGCTCGCCATGAAAGGCCCACGCGATCCAGAGCCAGCAGACACCGAGGATCGCCGCGATCACCCGCCCGCCCCAGGCGTCTGCCCGGTGCGACAGAACCAGGATCGCTGCGCCCAGGGCCAGTGCCACGATCTGCGCCGGCCAGATGTCGGCGTTGTAGAGCTCGAACAGCCGATAATACGTGCGGGGCGAAAACAGCAGGAAATCCGAGAGCGTGTAGGTCCACCACTCGGACATCAAAGCGCCTCGACATGCGCGATGATGCGCCGCCGCATCGCCTCGTCGGGCAAGCGACCGGTGGCTGCACCCATATTCTCGCGGACGTGCGCGATGCTGGTGGTGGCCGGAATGGCGCAGGTGATCGCCGGATGCGAGACGATGAACTTGAGCAGGACCTGGGCCCAATTCGCACAGTCGATGTCATTGGCCCAAGCCGGCAGGGGTTGGCGCATCACCCGCCTGATCAGCGCGCCTTCCCGGAACGGCCTGTTGATGATGACGCCGATTCCGCGATCGCGGGCCAGCGGCAAGATGCGATCCTCGACCTCGCGATCGAGCACGTTGTAGGTGACCTGAACGAAATCGATCGGCTGGCCGCGCATGATCTGCTCGATCTCACGGTGGCGGCGGCCTTCGGACGTCGTGATCCCGACATAGCGCAGCTGGCCCGCCGTCTTCATGTCGAACAGCATCGGCAGATGATCTTCCCATGCCAGCAGGTTGTGCACCTGCATCAGGTCGAAGCGCGGGATGCTCCAAAACTGCCGCGACTGTTCGATCTGGGTGCGGCCGCGCGATCCACGCGAGATCCAGACCTTGTCGGCGGCAAAGAGATTCGCTGGTTTGCCGAGCTTGGCCAAGCCGTACCCGATCACTTCCTGCGAGGAGGCGTACATCGGTGACGAGTCGATCATCCGGCCGCCGCTATCGAAGAAGGCACGCATCACCTCGGCACAGGAGTCGCGGGCGACCCGATCGTTGCCGACGTTGAACGTGATCCAGCTTCCCAAGCCCACAACCGGCAGCGCTTCGCCGCTGGACGGCACGGCACGGGTCATGACCGCCGGGCGTTGCGCCGAACCGCTCGATGGCCGGACCACGAGAGCGGCACCCGTTGCCGCCAGGCCTACGATCAGCCGGCGGCGATCGACGCGCGATGGTGGCCGCATCGAATGTCTCCGTGTGATCCCCGCATCATCGCGGTGCTAGTATCTCTACAGCGCACGCGAGGTCGGCCAAGCCTGCCTCCCAACAAAATCCTGTGAGGTGGATATGGCAGGCCAGCTGGACAGCGTTGAAGGCAGGGTGTTCACGACACGAGACGTCGCCCTCGACCTGGGCGGTATCCTGCCCGAATGCCATGTCGCCTATGAGACCTATGGGACGCTCAACGCCGCCGGCGACAATGCGATCCTTATCACGCACGGCTACACGTCGAGCGCCCATGTTGCCGGGCGCTATGCACCCGGCAAGGCGGCGAAAGGCGTGCCCGAAGACCAGCCCGGATGGTGGGACGCGTTGATCGGCCCGGGCAAGGCGATCGACACCACGCGCTACTTCGTCATCGGTGCCAACGCCCTGGGCTCGGCACACGGATCATCGGGCCCCCACACCACCGATCCGAGGACCGGAAAACCATACGGCCCCACCTTTCCCGAGGTGACGCTGCGCGACTCCGTGCGGGCGCAGAAACAGCTGCTCGACAGCCTGGGCGTCAAGCGGCTGCATGCCGTCGTCGGGCCGTCGATGGGCGGCTTCCAGGCCTTCCAGTGGGCGGTGACGTTCCCCGATTTCATGCGCGGCATCGTGCCCACGGTGACGGCGCCCGCCATGCGGGGTGGGTTGTCGCCAATCGAGACGCTGATCCAGCGCCTGGCCGGCGACCCCAACTGGAACGGCGGCTGGTACTACGAGAACGGCGGCATCGCGTCGGTGCTGGAGGAGATCCGCTACGACACCCTGATCCAGTACGGCCAGCGCGAGATCCTGGCCGCCACGATCCCCGACCCCGCCCAGCGCGATGCCGCGATCCGCGCCGCTGCCCGGGCGTGGGCGACGACCTACGACGGCCACTCGCTGGTGGTGTTGCGCAAGGCCATCCAGCGCTTCGACATCACCGCCGAGTACGACAAGATCAAGGCCAAGGTCCTGTACGTGATCGCACCCAACGACAAGCTGTTCCCCGGCACGATCGGTCCCGGCTATGCGGCGGATCTGCGCCGCGCCGGAGTCGACATCACCTATGTCGAGCTCGTCACCGACAAGGGCCACCTCGCGAGCCACGCCGACGCCGAGCAATGGGCCCCGATGCTGCGCGCGTTCCTGGATCGATTGTAGGACGTTGCCTTCCCCCGGAGGGGGAAGGTGCCCGAAGGGCGGAAGGGGGATATTTCACCGGAGTCGATGGCTTCAACTACATCGAAGCCGTTACGACATCCCCCTTCCGGCGCTTCGCGCCACCTTCCCCTCCGGGGGAAGGGATTGTGGAGGCGTGCGTGCCTCACACCTTCAGCACGCTGAACCGCGCATCGCCGTCGCGCTGGACCTGGCCGACAAGGTCGACCTCCCAGGTCAGGTACTGGTTCATCGCCGCTTCGATGTTCTCGGTGCGATCGTAGGGCCGGTACCAGACGTCGGTCGGCGGATCGGCCATGCGAGTCTGGCCCTTTTCGATCGGGAGCCGGGTATCACGCCACGCCCGCATGCCGCCTTCGAGCACCGAGACCGGCAACGTGGTGGTGCCGTTCTCGATCACGTCGA
>DATEIF010000382.1:0-3968 GCA_035279205.1 Vineibacter sp. | reverse complement strand
ACTCACGACTGGAGGGTGGCATCACCGTCATGACCGTGACGCCGCTGAAGGCACTGGAAGCGGCTGCATCTCTGGCGCAACGCCAAGGTTTCGAACCCGTCATCCTGGGTGATCGGCTCGAGGGCCTGTCGCGCACGCTGGCGGCGGAACACGCGGCGCTGATCCGGCAGCGTGTTATTGAGGGCCGACGGCTGGCGATCATCTCGGGCGGTGAAACGACGGTCGAGGTCAAGGGCAACGGCCGTGGCGGCCGTAACGTCGAATACCTGCTGGCCTTGGCGCTCGATCTTCAGGGCTTGCCCGGCGTCTGGTCGCTGGCCGCCGACACCGATGGCGTCGACGGCATCGAGGAAATCGCCGGCGCCATGATCGGCCCCGACACCTTGGCGCGCGCCCGCGCCGCGGGCATCGATGCGGCAGCACGGCTGGCCGACAATGACGGCCACGGCTTCTTCGAGGCGCTTGGCGATGCGATCGTGACCGGGCCGACGCGCACCAACGTGAATGATTTCCGGGTCAGCCTGATCGCGCCGTAGCATGCACCCCTCTCCGCCCACGCAGTGGGGGGAGAGGGTTTTTGGAGGCTGGCATGACCGACTTCCGCGACGACTTCGTCAGCGCCAACGGCGTGCGCCACCATGTCGTGTCGTGCGGCCGCGGCAGGCCGCTGGTGCTGCTGCACGGCTGGCCGGAATTCTGGCGCGTGTGGCGGCCGCTGATGGAGCGGCTGGCCGACCGCTTCACGCTCTACGCGCCCGAATGGCGCGGATTCGGCGACAGCGACAAGACGTCGACAGAGCCAGCCGAGGACTGCACGCCCGACATCCTGGCCGAGGATCTGCGCGGCCTGCTGGATGCGCTCAAGCTCGATCGCGTCGGCGTGGTCTCGCACGACATCGGCGCCTTCGCCGCCCAAGCATTCGCGCGGCGCTGGCCCGGAGTACTGGATGGGCTCTTCTTCTTCAACTGTCCCTATCCCGGCATCGGGCGGCGCTGGACCGATCCGCAGAGCATCCCCGAGATCTGGTATCAGACCTTCAACCAGCAGCCGTGGGCGGCCGAGCTTGTCGGATCATCACGCGACGCGTGCCGCCTCTATATCGGCCACTTCCTGCGTCACTGGGCAGGCGATGAGCACGCCTTTGATGCCGAGCGCGAGCTGTGGGTCGACAATTTCCTCAAGCCCGGCAACCTGCAGGGCGGCTTCAACTGGTATCGCAGCATCAACCGCGCCCGCCTCGCCATGATGGCCGGCACGGCCCCTATGCCGCCGCCGATCGGCGTGCGATCGCGCTTCCTGTGGGGCCGCCGCGATCCCGTACTGCGCGCCGTGTGGACCGACCGCCTGCATGATTTCTTCACCGACTACCGGCTGGAGTTCGCCGAATTCGCCGGCCACTTCGTGCACTACGAAGCACCCGACCTGGCCGCCGGCGCGATTGCCGACTTCTTCGGCTAGGCCCTGGGAGTGCGGGCCTCTGGCCCGCATCAGCGCATAGCGGTGAGATATACATGAGCGGGCGGGACGCCCGCGCTCCCAGGCTTCAGGATGACATGCAGGCTTGCGCGCCGGTCGGCTTGCCTGACAAGCTGGCGTCGAAGACAGCATGAACGTGAGGGCCAGGCATGGCGCTGCTGGGCGTGATCGCCGACGATTTCACTGGAGCCACCGACATCGCCGGCATGCTGGTGAAGGCCGGCATGCGCACGGTGCAGACGATCGGCGTGCCCGACGCGGCGATGGCGCTTGACGATGTCGATGCCATCGTCGTGGCGCTGAAAAGCCGCACCATTCCAGCCGCCGAAGCCGTGGCCTTGTCGCTGCAGGCACTGGCCGCCTTGCGTCAGCGCGGCTGCCGGCAGTTCTTCTTCAAGTACTGCTCCACGTTCGATTCGACCGACGCCGGCAATATCGGCCCGGTGGCTGATGCGCTGCTGGAGGCGCTGGCCAGCGACTTCACGATCTTCTGCCCTGCCTTCCCCGCCAACGGCCGCACCATCTTCAACGGCTACCTGTTCGTCGGGCCGGTGCTGCTGTCCGAATCGGGCATGCGCCATCACCCGCTGACGCCGATGACCGATCCCAGCCTGGTGCGCGTGTTGCAGCGCCAGACCGAGCGCAAGGTCGGGTTGATCCCGCTGGGAACCGTGCAGGCCGGCGTCGATGCGATGCGCGCCGACATCGCGCGGCTGCGCAGCGAGGGTATCACGCACGCCGTCGTCGATGCCGTGGCCGATGCCGACCTGATGACCATCGGCGCGGCGTGCGCGCGATTGCCGCTGGTGACCGGCGGCTCCGGCGTCGCGATGGGCCTGCCCGCGAACTTCCGCTTGGGCGGACTGCTGTCGGCCACCGACAGTGCGGCCGCCTTGCCGCCGGTGAAGGGACATGCGGCCATCCTGGCAGGCTCCTGCTCGACGGCGACGCTGGGCCAGATCGCCGACTTCGAGAAGCGTGGCGCCACCCTGCGGCTCGACACCGTGGCCTTGTGCGAAGGACGCGACGTGGTCGGCCCGGCGCTGGCGTGGGCGCGGGCCCGGCTGGGCAACGCACCGGTACTGGTGTCGTCGAGCGACACGCCCGACGCGGTCAAGGCGTTGCAGGCACGGTTCGGCCTCGAGGCCTCGAGCCAGCGCATCGAGGCGGCGATGGCCAGCCTGGCGCGCGGACTGGTCGACGCCGGCGCAGGCCGTCTTGTGGTCGCCGGCGGCGAGACGTCGGGCGCTGTCGTGAGCGCGCTGGGTGCGCGCGCCCTGCGCATCGGGCCCGAAATCGATCCCGGTGTGCCGTGGACCGCGGCGACCATCGAGGGCGATCGTATCGTGGCCCTAGCGCTGAAATCGGGCAATTTCGGCACCGTCGATTTCTTCACCAAGGCGTTCGCCGTCCTGTCGTGACTCGCCGCCGAGCAACGGACTGATCCCATGCTGAAACTGGCTGCCAATCTCTCCTGGCTCTATCAGGACATCCCGTTCATGGCGCGCTTTGCCGCCGCGGCCGGGCATGGCTTCACCGCGGTAGAGTTCCTGTTCCCCTACGAGTTCGCCGCCGGCGACATCGCCGCCGAACTGAAGAAGCACCGGCTGACGCAGGCGCTGTTCAACCTGCCGCCGGGCGACTGGAACAAGGGCGAGCGTGGGCTGGCGGCGCTGCCGGGACGCGAGGCCGAGTTCGCCGCGGCGCTCGAGACCGCCCTGCAGTACGCCGGGGCACTCGACTGCCCGCGCATCCACGTGATGTCAGGCCTGATCGCGACCGGCGCGGACCTGGCGCTGATGCGTCGCACCTACATCGACAACCTCAAGCGCGCGGCGGATCGCACGGCCAAGGCCGGTGTCACGCTGTGCCTGGAGCCGATCAACCGGCGCGACATTCCCGGCTATTTCCTGAACACCACGACCGAGGCCGCCGCCGTCATCGCCGCGGTTGGCGCGCCGCATGTGAAGATCCAGTTCGACCTCTACCACTGCCAGGTCACCGAAGGTGACCTGGTGCGCCGCGCCGAGACGCTGCTGCCCTTGATCGGCCATGTCCAGATCGCCGGCAACCCCGATCGCAACGAGCCGGACATCGGCGAGGCGAATCACCTCTTCGTGCTCGACGCGCTCGACCGGCTGGGCTGGGACGGTCATGTCGGGCTGGAGTACCGCCCCAAGACGACCACCGCCGCCGGCCTGGCCTGGGCACGCAAATACGGGATCACGGCGTGATCTCCTTCCCCCGGAGGGGGAAGGTGCCCCAAAGGGGCGGATGGGGGATATTCGAGCGAATTCAGCTCATCAAATAGAGATTGAATCCGTTGAAACATCCCCCTTCCGGCGCTTCGCGCCACCTTCCCCCTCCGGGGGAAGGGTAAAAGCGCTTGGAATGACAGTCTCCGAACCACAGGCACACACCATGACCACCAACACGCTGCGCATTGCTTTTGTCGGCCTGGGCTCGATGGGCATGGGCATGGCGAGAAACC
>DATEIF010000381.1:0-12082 GCA_035279205.1 Vineibacter sp. | reverse complement strand
CTCTATGGCCAGCGCGAGAGCGGCGGCAAGGTCGAGGCGCTGCTGCTGCGGCCGGCGGGTGCGGGCGCCTGGACGGCCATGGCGCGGGGTACGGCAAAACTGCGCCAGGGCATGCGGCTGGCCTTCGAAGGCGGGCTGTCGGCGGCGGTGACGGCGTTCGGCGCCGACGGCACCATCACGCTCGATTTCGGCCTCTCGGACGGCGCCGTGCTGGCGGCGTTGCACGCGCACGGTCATATGCCGCTGCCGCCCTATATCCGCGGCGGCCGCGACGATGGCCGCGACCGCGACGACTACCAGACGGTCATGGCCCGGCGCGACGGCGCCATCGCCGCGCCGACCGCGGCCCTGCACTTCACCGGTGACTTGCTGGAGCGCCTGCGTGCTGCCGGCATCGCGACGGCGACCGTGACGCTGCATGTCGGCATCGGCACCTTCCAGCCGGTACGGGTGGACGATACCGACGCCCACGTCATGCATACCGAGCATGGCGAACTCGGTCCCGAGACGGTGGCCGCGATCGACGCCTGCCGCGCGCGCGGCGGCCGCCTCGTCGCCGTCGGCACCACCAGCCTGCGCGTCCTCGAGGCGGTCGCGCAGCACCACGACGGTACGCTGGCGCCCTGGCGCGGTGACATCGACCTCTTCATCACGCCGGGCTTCCGGTTCCGGGCCGTCGACCTGCTGATGACCAACTTCCATCTGCCGTGCTCGACACTGTTCATGCTGGTGTCGGCGTTCGCAGGTCTGCAGCGCATGCAGGCGCTGTACGGCGAGGCCATCGCGCGCGATTTCCGCTTCTACTCCTACGGCGACGCCTCCCTGCTGGAGCGCTGGGAGGCGGCGGTATGACAGGCTCAGCGATAGCGGCGGACGCAGGCCATCAGCTCGTTGAGCGCCACCGAGGTACCGACCAGGGTAATGGAGAACCCGTTGGCGCCTTGCGGCTCGAAATACATGGTGTTGCCCTGGCGGATCTCGTGAAAGAGCTGCTGCGAATCAGCCAGCGGCACCAGCAGCCGGGTCGGCGACAGCGCCTTGGCCCGGCCGTTGCGGCGGCCGTTGGAATCGATCCAGTACGTCACCGAGCCTTCCGTGTCGGGCCGCCAGTTCCAGCGCGGATTGGTGATCGCAATGCCCCACACGAGGCTGCGCGTGAGCATGAAAAGGACCGAGGCGCCGCCGCCGTACTGGCCCGACGCTGTGCAGTTCTGCAACGCACCGTTCTCGGCATTGGCCTCCACGGTCCACGACCCGGTGTTGTAGCGCTGGATCACCTCGGCGCCCGCGACGCCGGCGCTGAAGAACGCGGCCAACCCCAGGATCGATGCCAGATATCTACGCATAGTCGCTCACCCCATCGCCCACTCAGGCTTTCCTTGGCGCCGCCCGGCATGTGGCGGTCGCGGTCCTGCCAGACCTCGTTCCGGGCAGCCGATCCGGCTGCCACCCCAACCGCCCCATTTTATTCGATTCCGCGCGCATCTTCGAGAACTTCGAGAGCGCATCCCGCACCCATCGCCCGTCAAAACGTCGAGCTGCCATGACCACTGAGTTTTCCCTGCTGGCATCGGACGGCAGCGCGCGCCGCGGGCGCCTGGCCACGGCGCATGGCACTATCGACACGCCCGCCTTCATGCCGGTGGGCACGGCGGCCACGGTCAAAGCCATGCTGCCCCAGTCGGTGGCCGCCACCGGGGCGCAGATCGTGCTGGGCAACACCTACCATCTCATGCTGCGGCCCGGCGCCGAGCGCATCGAGCAGCTGGGCGGCCTGCACGCGTTCATGAACTGGCCGGCACCGATCCTCACCGATTCCGGTGGTTTCCAGGTGATGTCGCTCAGCAAGCTGCGCCAGATCGATGCCGATGGCGTCGATTTCCAGTCGCATATCGACGGCTCCAAGCAGCGGCTGACACCGGAAAGCTCGATCGCCATCCAGCGCCAGCTCGACGCCGACATCACCATGAGCTTCGACGAGTGCACGCCCTTCCCGGCCACGCACCCGCAGGCCGCAACCTCGATGCGGCTTTCCATGCGTTGGGCCGAGCGCGGCAAGCGCGCCTTCGCACCACGGCCCGGTTACGGCCTGTTCGGCATCGTGCAGGGCAGCGTCTACGAGGATCTGCGGCTTGAGTCGGCGCGGACCCTGATCGAGATCGGTTTCGACGGCTATGCCATCGGCGGCCTGGCCGTGGGCGAGGGCCAGGAGGCGATGTTCCGGACCTTGGACATCACCGTGCCGGTCCTGCCGGCCGACCGGCCGCGCTACCTGATGGGCGTCGGCAGGCCGGCCGATATCGTGGGCGCCGTGCAGCGCGGCATCGACATGTTCGACTGCGTGATGCCGACCCGCGCCGGGCGCACGGCGCAGGCATTCACCTGGCGCGGCGAACTGAACCTGCGCAACGCACGGCACCGCGACGACCCGCGGCCGTTATCGGAAGGCTGCGCCTGTCCCGCCTGCGCGGGCCATAGCCGCGCCTACCTGCACCATCTCATCAAGAGCGACGAGATCCTCGGCGCCATGCTGCTCACCTGGCACAATCTGCATTTCTACCAGGACGTCATGCGCGGCCTGCGCGGCGCCATCGAAAAGCGTGGCCTCGCGGACTGGACCGCCTGGTTCCAGGGCGAGCAAGCTAAAGGCGACATCCCGGCGCTGTAACCTATTGGTAGGCGGCCGCGAGGAAGTTGAAGTCGCCCCGCATTGGCTGAAAGACGTGCGCCTGGCGCGGTTCGCGCACGAGGTCAGGCAGGCGCGCTTCGTAGGCCTGCCGGTATGCGCGCTTGATCTGGACGTGGACGAGGTCCTCGCGACTGGCCCAGGTCTCGTAGAGCATGAAGCGGGTCGGATCCTCGGCGTCGCGGTGCAGCACGGCGTTGATGAACGTCGGTTCGTCACGCATGGCATCGAGCACCGGCGTCAGCAGCGCCAGGAACTCGGCCTCGCACTCAGGCTTCACGTGAATGGAAACGATCACAGCCACCAGGTCATTCGGGGCTGGGGTCGGCGTGTGCATCGCAACGCTCCTGCATCAGGGTCCGATGCACAGTGCCAAGCTGGCGTCCTCGCCTCAATTACGTGACAGGTAGCGCCGATCGCGTTACGAGCGTGCCGCAATGCAGGGAGAGGCAATCGTGACCGTCGCGAACGACGAACGCCTGCTGGCGCGCATCGTGGAGACGCTGGCGCCGGTGCCGGGCATCCGCGCGATCGTGTTGGGCGGCTCGCGCGCCCGCGGCACCGCAACGCCGCATTCGGACTACGACATCGGCCTGTACTACGACGGCCAGGCGCCCTTCGACCATGCCGTGCTCAGTCGTGCCACTGCGCGGCTCGACGACGGCGCTGCCACGGTGACACCGATCGGCGGATGGGGACCCTGGATCAACGGTGGCGGCTGGCTGACCATCGATGGTACGCGCGTGGACCTGCTGTACCGCGATCTCGATCGCGTACAGGCGGTAATCGACGGCTGCCACGCCGGCACCATCGACGTCGTTTACCAGCCGGGACATCCGCACGCGTTCGTCTCGGCGATCTACATGGGCGAGGTCGCCATCTGCCGGCCGCTGGTGGACAACGGCGGCGTGCTGGGCCGCCTGATGGCGCGAACTACCCCCTATCCGACGGCACTGCGTGCGGCCGTGATCCAGCGTTTCGGTTGGGAGGCAGGCTTTGCATCGGCCAATGCACGCAAGAGCCTCGATCGCAAGGACAGCAACTACATCGCCGGCTGTATCTTCCGCGCCGTCGCCTGCCTGTGCCAGACGTTGTTCGCGCACAACGACCACTACCTCCTGAACGAAAAAGGCGCCGTGACGATGGTCGATGGCTTCACGCGGCGGCCCGAGCGCTTCGCGGCCCGGGTCACCGCCATCGTTCGCGACGCCGGCACGGGCGCCGGCGCAGCAGCACTCGATGCGCTCGATACGCTGATCGCCGAGACGACCGCGCTGACTGGTCGCTAGGGCGTTTCATCGTATGACGGAACCAACAGTCGGATCGACCGCCCCGTCATCCTGAGCGCAGCGAAGGATCCTGCGGTGTTGGTATCGACACTGTCGGCGCCAATATTTCATCAGTGCCGCCATTCTTTGAGGGAACCACCGCAAGGTCCTTCGCTGCGCTCAGGACGACGGCGGCGGCTGACTCCAGGAAGCGATGAGCCGCTCTAGGCTGCCACCCTCAGCGCACGGTCACCGTCTCGATCGACTGGCGCAGCACCGCCTCCCGCTCGCCAAACAGCTGGCTGATGACGTTGGCGGTGAGGATCACGATGTGGTCGCTGGCCATGGTGACGCGCAGCATGTTCTCGACCGGCTGATCGACGGCGGCCGACTGGAACTCGATCGCGTACCATTGCCGCGGTCCGATCTCGACCAGGCCATGCCGATGGACCGTCACGCCAGTCTGCAGCGCGACCCGCCGCTGCATCTCGGCGCCCAGGTCGCCCAGCGGCGGCGGACTGCCAGGCGGGAAGCGCAGCCGACTGACGGCGATCGTCTGCACCAGGCCGTCGCTGTCGGTGAAAGCGAACTGCGGCGGCTGCGAGCGCGGGTACTTCTTCGCGATCTCGGCCGGGGTCATGGGCCGGAAGCCGGCCGGGAGCTGCAGCGACACGGTACCGTCATAGAGTTCCGTCCGCTGCGCCGCCGCCGGCAGCGCCACCAGCAGCAGCACAACCAAGAGCGCCAACCGCCTCATACGCAACTCCATCATCCGCAGTGTGCCGGTCCCCGACGGCACAGGATCATTGTGGCAACAGTAGGCGCGCGCCGGCGGTGAGGCGCAAGCGCCGTGGATCGAAGCTGCGCAGACCTGCAGAAATTCGTCAGGCGATGGCGCGCAGCGCGACGACCACCAGCACCCCCACCGCGACAGTGGCGAGCAACGGCAGCCGGGTTGCCGCCACGATCGTCACAGCAGCAGCCGCCGTCTCCGGCCAGCCGGTCGTCAAGGCCGTGGGCGCGATCACGGCCACCAGCACCGCCGGCGGGATGGCGTCGAATGCCGCCTTGGCGCGGCCATGCAAGGTCAGCCTGTCGGCGACGAACAGGCCGACCACGCGGGTGAGGTAGGTCACGACCGCCATCGCGATGATGGCGGCCAGCGTGAGGGGATCGACGTTCACGATGCCGCTCGATCCGGTGGTGCCGCGAGCCACGCCGCGGCGATGCCGGCGAAGGCTCCTGCCGCCACGTGCCACGGCGGGCCGGCCAGCACGTACGCCAGCGCCGAGGCAGCCGCACTGGCCGCGACGACGGTCGCCGTGGCGCGCCCCTTCCACAGGCCGGCGATCAGCCCGATGAAGAGGGCGGTGAAGGCGAAGTCGGCACCCAACCGCTTGGGATCGCCGAGGAATGAGCCGAGCCAAGCGCCGAGGAACGTGCAACCGATCCAGACCACCGGCAGGATGCCGGCCACCGCGAACCAGTACGCTGGCGTGATGCGTCGTTCCAAGGCCCGCCGTTCGGCGAGCGCCCAGGCCTCATCGGTCAACACGGTGGCCGCGCCCAGTCGTTGCAGCAGCGAAAACTCGCCCATCTTGGGGACCAGCGACGCCCCCATCAGCGTGTGGCGGGCATTGATCAGCAGGGTCGAGAACGTGAGTGCCAGCACCGGTACCGGATAGGTCCACAGTTCCAGTGCCGCGAACTGCGCGCCACCGGCGAACACGAAGATGGACATCAGGCCGGCCTCGAGCACGGACAGACCCTTGCCCACGGCCAGGGCACCGAACAGCAGGGCGATCGGGATGGCGGCGATCATGGCGGGCAGGATGTCGCGGGCGCCTTCGCGCGCCGTGGCCGGAGGACTCATGCAGCGACGGCCGCGCGGTAGACGCCGGGCGTCACGCCGATGCGCGCCTTGAAGGCCCGGGTGAGATGCGCCTGGTCGCAGAAGCCGGTTGCCGAGGCGACGGCGACGGGAGTCTCGCCGCGCTTCAGCTGCGCCTTGGCGGCCTCGACACGCAGGTTGATCAGCCAGGCATGCGGTGTCAGGCCGGTCTCGCGCCGGAAGGCCCGGATCAGATGGTGCGATGACAGCCCGGCCTCGGCAGCCAGCACGGACAACGGCAGGTCCTCGGCATACCGTTGCGCCAGCAGCGCCTTCACACGCGCCACCGACCCGCGCTCGCGCCCCAGTGGCACCGGCACGATGCGCGCATGGCGCACCAGGCAATGGCCATAGGCCCGCGACAGCAGTTCGTCGGCGGCCAAGGTCGACCCCTGTTCCTCGAGCATGCTGTGCGCGGCCGCAATCAGCGCCACGCCGTGCGGATCATGCACCACAGGCTCGGGGAACCAGGGCGTGCCGACGGCCAACACGCCAGAGACGTCGGTGGCGATGCCCTGCAGCAACGCCAGCGACGGATATGTCATGCGATAGCAATAGCCCTCGCCGTAGGCTTCGCCGTCATGCACATCGTGCGGATGGTTGAACACCAGGTCGCCGGGCGTGGCGTAGCGGCGGCTGCCGCGCACGTTCCAGGTCTCGCACCCCGCCAGGATGCCGCCCACCACGTAGGTATCGTGGATATGCAGCGCATAGCGGTGGGTGCGGAAGGTCGCGGTCAGGCACTCCAGCCCGTCGAACCGGCCGGCCGTGAAAAAGCGCGCGCGCTCGCCCGCGGCAAGCGGCGTCGCGGCCATGGCTTCGGCCTGGGTGATCCCGTCCATCACGGCAGTGTAAAGCCGATCCCGCCGGGCACGTCTTGAAGAAAATTGATGTGGACGCCGGCTACAGGGGCTGTTCAGGCATGTCCAACGGGGCGGCGGACGGCAGGGGCTGCGGCACCGCCTGGTACAATTCTGCGCGAAAAGCGTCGTCGGGGCGAATTGCGAGGAACTGGGTTGGCCAGCGGCGGGCGCCGTCGATCGCCAGGAAAGCCGCCCGCAGGGCATCGGGCGATAGCCGACCGTCGCCATCGGCCAGCGTCTCTGCCCACGCCGACACCAGGCCGCTCAGGCCCTCCCGGGCCGGCCCGATGCGTTCAGCCAGCTTGTGCTGCCAGTCCGGCGCGAAGTCACCCCAGGCGGCAAGCTCAGTCTCGAGTGCCATTGCCGCACCTCCTATGCCGCGCGCTGCAGGCGGCGTTGCTCGGCCGTGCGCATGGCGTGCTCCAGCGCGCTGGCGCTGCCCAGCAGCGCCCGCCGCTCGACCGGCTCCAGGGAGTCGGCGCGGATCGCGGCGCGCTCGGCCGAGTCGATCAACGCGTGATCGGCCGGCGCGCGGTCGGGCAGCATCGCCATGTGCAATGCCGCGAGTCGCTGGTCGCTCAGCACCTGCGCGAAGCGCGGGGCCGACCAATCGGCACGCGCCTTCAGTTCCTCATCCAGCATGCGCAGCGCCGGCGACGGTGCGGTCTCCTCCGGCGTCCAGAAGAAACCGCTGCGCTGCATCGCAAGCCCGGCACCGGTACGGCTGGAGTACACATTGAGCGGAATCGCCAACGCCATGCCCAGCACGATCGGCGCCACCCACCACAGGAAATCGATGGCGTACCAGAAGACGACGCCGCCCCACGCCAGGCCGATCAGGCTGTGCACGGTGTGCCGGCGCGCCGCCTCCGACCACGTGATGCCGCGGTCGTCACGCGGCTGCGACGTCCAGCCGACGCTGCTGCCGGCCAGGATGGTGAACACGAACTTGCTGTGGAACAGCATCATCACCGGCGCCAGCAGCAGCGAGAACACCATCTCCGCCACGGCGCTGCGCAACAGCCGGCCAGCGCTGCCGAAGCCGGCGCGCCGCGCGCGACTGCCCAAGGTCAGCACCAGGCTGAAGATCTTGGGTAGGAACAGCACAGCCGCGGTGATCGCCAGCAGCGCGTGGCTTTCGAACGGCCGATACTCCGGCCAGATGGGAAAGAGGTTGTAGCCCGGCAGGAAGTAGGCGTGGCCAGCGATCGCCTGCTGAATCACCACGTAGCTGCTGAGGAACAGCAGCAGCAGCCACAGCGGCGAGGCGATGAAGGCGAGCACGCCCATCGCCATGTGCAGGCGGCTCACCCAATGCAGCCGCGGCGCCTTCAGGATGCGCGCGTGCTGCAGGTTGCCCTGCGCCCAGCGCCGGTCGCGCACCGCGTAGTCGACGATGTTGGACGGGATCTCCTCGTAGCTGCCGCGCAGCTCGGGCAGGAACCAGACATGCCAGCCGCCGCGGCGCATGCACGCGGCCTCGACGAAATCATGGCTCATGATCTCGCCGCCCAGCGGCGCCTTGCCGGGCAGCTTGGGCAGGCCGCAATGGGCAGCAAACGCGCGCGTGCGGATGATCGCGTTGTGGCCGTAATAGTTGCCCTCGCCCGCCCACCAGAAGCTATGGCCGATCGCCAGCAGCGGACCGTAGAGACGGCTGGCGAACTGCAGCCAGCGCGCGAACAGCGTGTTGCGGCTGGCGGCGATGGCCAACGTCTGGATGATGCCGGCCTTGGGGTTGGCCTCCATCAGCGCCGCCAGCCGCACGATGGTGTCGCCTTCCATCACGCTGTCGGCGTCGAGCACGACCATGTTCTCGTAGGCGCCGCCCTGGGTTCGCACCCACTCGGCGATGTTGCCGGCCTTGCGCCCGACATTGGCGGCGCGATGGCGATAGAACAACCGGCCGCTCGCGCCCAGCGCCCGGCAGGTGTCATGCCATTGTGCTTCTTCGGCCACCCAGATGTCGGGATCGGTGGTGTCGCTCAGCACGAAGAAATCGAACTGTGCCAGCCGTCCGGTGGCCTCGACCGAACGATAGGTGGCCGCGAGGCCGGCGAACACCCGCCGCGTATCCTCATTGTAGATCGGCATCAGCACCGCGGTGCGCGTGCGCAGCGCGGGGACGTCGCCTTCGGCCGCGCTCTCAGGCCGCAGGGTCACCGGATGGCGGCCCAGCACCGAAAGGATGAAGCCCGCAGCCGCAGCCCAGAACGACAATGCGATCCAGCCAAAGCTGACGGCAAACACCACCAGCACCGCGCCTTCGGCGATGGTGAGCGAATTGGTGCCGAGCACCACGCCCATCAGCCATGTGGCGCCGGCCGTGCTGGCCAGCACCAGCGACATCATCAGTCCGCGCCGCCAGAACGCCCACTTTGCCTTCGGTTCAAGATGCAGCATGGTCAGGGCCGCCAGCGATAGGTCCAGGTCTCGGTCAGCGCCTCGTCATAGAGCCGCAGGAAGGCGCGCATCTCGATCGGCTTCTTGCCGTCGGGCTCGACATCGGCGACCAGCCGCCAGCCCTTGGTCGCGAGGATCGGCAGCAGTTCCGCTTTCACCAGCTTGCCGACCGAGACGCTGACCTGGGCGCTGACGGGATGCTCCGGCCGCAGATTGAGCAGCTCGCCACCGGCGAAGTCGACGATCACGCGGCGCGTCGTCTTGGATGGCTTGCCGCTGCCAGGAATATCGGTCAACCCGACTCGCGTGGCCACGGCACGCCCACCCGGCGGAAACCGCGCTGCCTCGGAGAAGCTATGCAGGCGATAGCGCAGCTCGATGCGTTGTCCGGCCTTGACCGGTTCGCGGCCGACCCAGAACGCCACGACGTTGTCGTGGATCTCCGAATCGGTCGGGATCTCGATCAGCCGGACCTCGCCCTCGCCCCACTCGCTCATCGTCTCGACCCACAGGCTGGGCCGCCGGTGATAGAGCGCCTGCAGGTCCTGGTAGTGATCGAGCGACCGGTCGCGCTGGATCAGGCCGAAGCCGCGCGGGTTCTTGTCGCCGAAGCTGGAAATGTCGAGCTCGGCCGAGTTGCTGAGCGGCCGCCAGATCCACTCGCCCGCGTTGGTCTCGATCAACAGGCCGTCCGAGTCATGCACCTCGGGCCGGAAGTCGCCGGGTTGGCGCCGATTGCTGTTCTCGCCGGCCAGGAACATGCTGGTGAGCGGCGCCACGCCCAGCAGGCCCACGCCATGGCGCATGAACAGGGTCGCGGTGACTTCGAGGCGGGTCTCGGTACCCGGGCGCAGGGTGAACATGTAGGCGCCGGCCAGGGCCGGACTATCGAGCAGCGCGTAGATGACGATCTCGCGCGCCTCCGGTGCCGGCGTCACCAGCCAGAAGGTGCGGAAGAACGGAAACTCCTCCTGTCGCTGCAAGCCGGTGTCGATGGCAAGCCCGCGCGCGGAGATGCCGTAGACCTGGTTGCGGCCCAGCAGGCGAAAGTAGCTGGCGCCGAGGAAGGCGGCGATCTCGTCGATCGGCTCGGGCCCGTGCAGGGGGTAGTGCAGCCGGAAGCCCGCCAGCGGCACCTGCTCGGGCGGCGGCTCCTTCAGCTTGACGTCGTTCCAGTCGAACATGTCGCGGCTGGCGACGAACGGATTGGACACGCCATCGGTCACGATGTTGATGGAGACCGGCGCGCTGTAGATGAAGCCGGCGGCAAAAAACTGCGCGCGGAAGAAGGCTTTGCGGTCGCTCCACAGCGATGCCGCCGGGCGAAACCGGATCTGCTGGTAGCGATCGTAACCGAGCTCGCGCCACTCGGCCGGCAGCGCCGCCGGACTCGGCGCCTGATAGGGGCCGGCGGCGACGCGACGAGCTTCTTCCAGCACCGTGTTGTAGTCGAACGATGCCGGTGGCGGTGCCGGGATCGACCCGGCCGGTGGTGGAAGCTGCGCGCGCGCGAAAGAAGGGGACAACGCCGCGGCGGCCAATGCGCCGAGCGTGAGGTCACGCCGCGTGTAGCTTTGCATGATCTTGGCAGCCCCCACCGAATCGCGACGCACCGTGTCTCGTGCAACGTTCGTCAGCTTGGCGGGTTGCATCCCTGCAGCACGACGCAGACTCATAACGATACGCTCACTCGCAATTGCCCCGGAGCCTTAGCGGTACGGCGTGTTTGGGACGGTATTGCGGCGCAATCGCGGGCGCCGTAGGGCTTCTGTCATCCCGAGCGCAGCGAGAGATCTACGGTCGCTCCTGGATCCCTCGCTGCGCTCGGGATGACAGACGGCGCGCTCGGACCGATGAAACGGTTCAGCGGCTGCGGGTCAGCGTCGCGGTGCGGCGGCAGGGTCCGTCGGTCTCGCTGATGCGCAGCGTGCCGGCATCGGCCCGGCCGCTCCATTTCGAGCGTTCGCGTTCACGTTCGCGCATCGCGCGCAGGCCGATGATGTCGACGGCCCCGTTGGCACCGACGCGGCCATTCAATTGCCACAGCGCCGGCGGTGCCGGCAGCTGCTCGCCCTTCTTGCCCTGCACGCGCGGTGCCGCAGTGTCGGGCTCGCTGGCCGTACCGTCGAGCAACCCACTCTCGATGGTGATGCGCACTTCCAGCGATGCACAGCTGCCCGCGGCCTCGGCACGGCCAACCCAAGCGCCGTCGGACGATTGCGCGGATACGGGAGACGACAGCAGGACGAGCAGCGCGAGGCACGACAGGGCGACCGGACCGCGCGGCTCCTGCCGCGCTCTTCCGCCTGCGGCGAAGAAAGCATGAGCGCGGCGGGAGCCGCGCGGTCCGGGATAACCACTCTGCGTCATACGATCACCGTCGGCCGAACAGGCGCTCGATATCGGCCAGCTTGAGTTCGACATAGGTCGGGCGGCCGTGGTTGCACTGGCCGGAATGCGGTGTCGCCTCCATCTGGCGTAGGAGCGCGTTCATCTCGTCGACCGACAAGCGCCGGCCCGAGCGCACGCTGCCGTGGCACGCCATGGTACCGCACACCTCTTCGAGCTTTTCCTTCAGCGACAGGTGCTCGCCGAATTCGCTGAGCTCGTCGGCGAGATCGCGCACCAGGCCGGCGACATCGGTGTCGCCCAGCAATGCCGGCGTCTCGCGCACGGCGACCGTGCCGGTGCCGAACGGCTCGATGACCAGGCCCAGCTCGCCAAGCTGCTCGGCGCGCGCCAGCAGGCGACGTGCCGCATCGTCGCCCAGCTCGACGATCTCGGGGATCAACAGCATCTGGCGCTTTACGCCGTGCTCGGCCAGCGACTCCTTCATGCGCTCGTAGACCAGCCGCTCGTGCGCGGCATGCTGGTCGACGATGACGAGGGAATCGCGTGTCTGGGCGACAATGTAGTTTTCGTGGATCTGTGCCCGCGCAGCGCCGAGCCCCAGGCCGAGCACGGTCTCCTC
>DATEIF010000380.1:0-22610 GCA_035279205.1 Vineibacter sp. | reverse complement strand
ACCCCTCCGCCTTGTCCGAACGCTGGCAATCGCATCGCTCGCCGTCGTCGGCAGCCTGTTTGCGCTCGACCGCCTCTGCCCACCCGACCTGTCGCGCTACCACGCACGCTCGGTCGAGGTGCTCGACGCCGACGGCCGCCTGCTGCGCGCGTTCACCGCGGCCGACGGCCGCTGGCGCCTGCAGGCGACCCCTGACGATGTCGATCCCATCTATTTGAAGCTGCTGAAGGCCTACGAGGACCAGCGCTTCGATTCGCACCCCGGTGTCGATCCGCTGGCCACCGTGCGCGCTGCCCTGCAGTGGGCATCACGCGGACGCATCGTGTCGGGTGCCTCGACGCTGTCGATGCAGGCTGCGCGTCTGCTCGAGCCGCAGGAGAAGCGCTCGTTCACCGGCAAGATCAGGCAGGCCGCGCGCGCCCTGCAGCTGGAATGGCGCTACTCCAAGGACGAGATCCTTTCGATCTATCTCACCCTGGCGCCGTTCGGCGGCAACATCGAGGGCGTGCGCGCCGCCTCGCTGTCGTATTTCGGCAAGGAGCCCCGGCGGCTCACACCGGCCGAGGCGGCGCTGCTGGTGGCCCTGCCGCAATCGCCCGAGCGGCGCCGGCCCGATCGCTTCCCCGATCGTGCCCATGCGGCGCGCGACATGGTGCTGCAGCGCGTACACGAACGCGGCGCGCTGGATGCGCAGACCCTGGGCGAGGCCCTGGCGCAGCCGACGCCCGACCGACGCCTGGCGCTGCCCCGCCTGGCACCGCATCTCAGCCAGATGCTGGCCAGCGCCACGCCGTCGGAGCGCGCCATCCACACCACGATCCGTCGCGAGATCCAGAGCACCGCGGCGCGTCTGGCGGCCGAAGAGCGCGCCCGCGCCGGTGACGACGGCAACATCGCCATCGTCGTCGTGGATAATCGCAAGGGCGCCGTCGTCGCCTGGCACGGCGGCGATATCGACGCACGGCAGGGTTACGTCGACTTGGTGCGCGCCAAGCGCTCGCCCGGCTCGACCCTGAAGCCGTTCATCTACGGCATCGCCTTCGACGATCGCGTGGCCAATCCGGAAACCCTGGTCGACGACACAGCGATCCGCTTCGGCGACTGGATGCCGCGCAACTTCGACCGCGACCACCAGGGCACGCTCACCATTCGCCGCGCGCTGCAGCAGTCGCTGAATGTGCCGGCCGTGGCGGCGCTGGACCGCGTTGGCGCCGCGCGGTTCCTTGCGATGCTGCGCCAGGCCGGCGTGGCGCCGGCGCTGCCACGCGGACCGGGCGATCCGGCGTCGCTTGCCATCGCGCTGGGCGGCGTCGGACTGTCGCCGCTGGATCTCGCGACGCTGTACACCGGCTTGGCGCGCGACGGCACGGTGCGGCCGCTGCGCCTGCGCGCCGAGCAGCCGCTGGCCGACGGCTTCCGCCTGATGGGACCGGGGGCGGCTTGGCAAGTGCGCGATGTGCTGGCCAACAGCCCGCTGCCGGATGGCTGGACGGCGCCGACGCGTGCCATCGACGGCCGCCGTGGCGGCGACCGCGTCATCGCCTTCAAGACCGGCACCTCCTATGGCTTCCGCGATGCGTGGGCCGCCGGCGTCTCGGGCGCCTATACGGTGGTGATCTGGACCGGCCGCGCCGATGGCGCGCCCCTGCCCGGCCGTATCGGCCGCGATACGGCGCTGCCCATCCTGCTGAAGCTGTTCGAGCGCCTGCCTGGCGAAGAGGCGGTCCACGCATCGCCGCCGCCTGATGCCCTGATCGTCGCGCGCAGCAGCGACCTGCCGCCGGCGATGCGGGTGCTGATACCGCAGGCGGCGCGCCTGCATGCGGCGACGGCGACACTGGACCGCCCTGCTGCGACCGCGGCCTCACGCACCGTGGCCGCCGCGCCGCCAAAGCCGCCGCGCATTCTCTACCCCGTGGCGAACAGCACGCTGGAAGTCGCGAGCGGCGACAACGTCGTGCCGCTGAAGGCCGAAGGCGGCACCGGTGCGCTGCGCTGGCTGATCGACGGCAAGCCCCTGGCCGACGATCGCTTCCGCGCCGATCCGCTGTGGCGCCCCGACGGCAACGGCCGCGCCCGCCTCACGGTCATCGACACCACCGGCCGCAGCGCCACGATCGAAGTGCAGGTAAGACTGGCGGCTCGGTAAGTCCGCCATCCGGAGCGTAGCGAGGGATGACGGTGGAGCCCTTCACACCACCAGGCTAGCCACGAACCGGGCCGATATCAGTAGCAGAAACAGGCCGAAGGCGATCTCCAGACGGCGCTTGGGCAAGCGGTGCGTCAACCACGCGCCCCAAGAGGCGACCAAGCTCGACACTGGCGCCATGATGACAAAGCCGATCAGTGAGACGAAGCCGATCGAGAATACGGGCAGCGCCGCCTGGTGCGGCAGTCCGGCGAGCGCGTAGCCTACGGCTCCGGCAATGGTGATCGGCACGCCGACCCCCGACGATGTGGCGATCGCGTTGTGGATCGGCTTGCCATGCAGAGTCAGGATCGCAGTCGAGATCGAGCCGCCAGCGACCCCCATCAGCGACGAGCACAGCCCGACGATGAAGCCGTAGCCTGCCATCGCCACACCGCCCGGCAGGTCTGGCGCCAGCCGCCAGCTATCACGACCGAACAACAGCTTGCCTGCGATAAAGGCCGCAATGACCACGAAAGCCACCTTGAAGACTGCCGCCGGCGCCAGCGCCGCCGCGACAGCACCGACGGCAACGCCGGCGATGGCCGGTATCGTCCATTGCCGCACGACGCCACCAATCACCGCGCCCTTGGCGCGATGCGCGCGATAGGATCGCACGCTCGTGGGCACGATGATCGCCAGCGATGTGCCGATGCACAGCTGCATGCGGATGTCTTCCGGCACGCCCAGCACGCGGAAGAATTCATAGAGCACCGGCACGATCACGGCACCGCCACCGATGCCGAACAACCCAGCGAGGATACCGGTAACAACCCCGGCAGCCAGAATGCCGGCCACGAGCCAGGCAAGCTCGACGGCCGGAACGCCCATGATCATGATCACCCCGAACGCACCGGCAACGCGTCAACGGATGCGCGCCATCCGGCTCATCCAATCACGTCCGGGGCCGAAACGCACCAATGGCGCTGGCGCACGATAGCGCGAACGGATCGCGCGGCTCCCGCCGCGCTCTTCGGTTTTTCCATGGTAAAGCATGAGCGCGCCAGGAGGCGCGCGGTCCGGTACGAGCTGCCGTGCGCTTGAAGCAGCGCCTCTCAATACGTCTTGCCGACTGTCATGGTCGCGCGAAAGTCGCCGTCGCTGTCGATGAAAGTGGCCTCGGGGCCGGCGCCCACAGCGTCGAAGAAGCGACTCACGAAACAGCGGAAGGCCGCGCATAGCGCGATGTCACAGATCTGCTGATCGGTGAATCCGACGGCGCGCAACTGGTCGATGTCCGCCGGGGATACCTGTGATGCGTCCCGGGTTACCTTCTCGGCATAGGCCAGCATCGCGACGTCCTTGTCGGACAGTCCCGCCGTTCTGAAGTCGCGCTGGACGGCGATCACGGCCTCTTTCGATCCCAGATCGGCGATCAGTTGCTTGCCGTACACGTACGAGCAGTAGGTCGAAGGCACATGCTTGGCGGCGATCAACGTGATCAGGCGCCACTCCCGCACCCCAAGCGAGAAGCCGGCACGAATCTTTTCCGAGAAGTCCGTGCAGACTGGCAGCAAGTCGGGCCGCGCCGTAAAGCAACGCGCCGCCGCCATGACGAAACCGAGTTGCGATTTCTGCGCCTGGTATATTTCCGCTACCCGGCCCGTCGCATCCTGCTCTGCGATCGTCTGCAAGAACATGTCACCCCCAACCTATTCGACAGATCAGGCATATCAGACCACGGCATCACCCGATATCCTCCAGGTGTCTGTTGCGGCGTCCGTCGAGGAGTTTGAGTCACATGCCTTCAATCCCTCCAGGAAGATCACTCCGGGCCTTGCCCCGTCGCTGCGTTCTTGCGGCCGCCACGGCGACACCGTTCCTGCTCGCCGCCGCCATGACACGCGCCCAGATCGTGCAGACGCCGGCGCCCGGCGACCGCGACTACACCCTGATCCTCGAAGCGGCGCAGGCAGCCGCGACAGTCGACGTCGGCAAGCCCGTGAAGCTGACCGTCAACAACCTGCAGACCGCCGGCGACTGGGCCTTTATCAGGTCGCAGATGAAATCGCCGAGCGGTGCGCAGTTCGACTATGGCGGCACGCGCTATGCCGAGGCGGCAGCCAACGGCGGCAAATCCTACACTCACGTCGCCCTGCTGAAACGACGGGACGCGGGCTGGCAGGTCATCGTCCAGGCGGTCGGCCCCACCGACGTGGCGTGGGAACCGTGGGCCGCCACCTACGGGGCACCGTCCGCTCTGTTCAACTTGCCGTGACGGTCTTACGGCTCGCCGCCGGTCCGACCCAGGCTTGCCGTGATATCGAGGACCTGTACACCGCTGGGCAGCTCGATCAGGAACTCGGCATCGCGCTCCAGATGGTGGATGCGGCGCGGGTCGTTGCCGGCGAAGCGCGACATCGCCTCGACACTCTCCCAATAGGAGATCGTCACGAACTCGGTCTCGCCGGCGCGATCTTCGCGCAGCAGCTGGACGCCCAGCGCCTTCTTTGCCAGCGGTGCGATGCCGTGTTCATAGAGGTAATCGGCATAGGCATCGGCCTTGGCGGATGTCGTGCGACCACGCCAGATGCGCGCGATCGCGGGAACTTCCGTGCGGGAACTGCTCATAGCCTGTGCTCCTTGTCCAACCGGCCAATAACCACTAAATAGTATTTAAACGGTTATCATTCAATAACCATCTATCGCGATTTTGGAGGTTTCATGGACTCGCGGGCAGGCAGTCTTTCCCTGGTCGGCGGGGTGCTGGCACTCGATTTCGCGAACACGGCCGGGGCTCGCGAGACGTCGGCGCCGATCGAGCATTTGCTGACGGCAGCCGACGTGGTCGCCTGGGCCGTGCACGCCGGCAGCATCGATGCTGCGACCGCGAAGCGGGTTTCATCGGCCATCAATGCAGACCGCGACATGGCGCGCCGGCTGCTGCGCCATGCCGTGCAGCTACGCGATTCGATTCATAGCGTCGGCGCCGCCATCGCGCACGACAAGGCGCCGCCAGAAGCTGACCTGCGATCGCTCAAGGATACAGCGCAACGCGCGCTGGCCGCGGCCGAGATCACCTCGACCGCGGCCGGCGGCTATGGCTTCGATTTCTCGGACGCACCGGCCGAAGCCGCCCTGCTCGGCCCGATCGCCTGGTCGGCCATCGATCTGCTGGCAAAGGCGCGGTTCGAGCGCCTCAAGCAGTGCCCCGCGCACGACTGCGGCTGGCTGTTTCTCGACACCAGCAAGAACAACACGCGGCGCTGGTGCGATATGGCGACCTGCGGCAACCGAACGAAAGCGACCCGTTTCCGGGAACGGCACTGAGGCTAGCGTCGTATCGCTTGCCACCATCGCGCGACCTGCCAGCACGCGATCGCCCAGGCCGCCCCCAGGCACCAGCCGGCCAGTATGTCGGTCGGCCAGTGCACACCGAGATAGACACGGCTCACGCCGATCAGCAGCGTCAGCACGACGGCGATGCTCAGCACATAGACTTTCAGCCATCGGTGCGGCTGCACCCGCGCGATCAGCGCGCCCAGCGTGAGATACGTGATGGCCGAGAGCATGGCATGACCGCTGGGGAAGCTCAGCGTCTGGACATCCACGAAGTGCGCCACGAGGTCTGGCCGCGGTCGATCGAACCAGACCTTCAGCCCGTTGTTCAGGAGCGCACCGCCGGCCAGCGAGACCACGATCAGCGCGATCGATGACCACTGGCGGATGATGGCAAGATAGCCGACCACCGCCATGGTCAAGGTGACGATGATGGTGTAGCCGCCCAGCGCCGTGACGTCCCGCATGGCGTGTTCGATCCACGGCGGGCCGATCGGATCGGCCGGATCGGACTGGCGCAGGAGCAACAAGAGCGTCTCGTCCAGCGCGTGACGTTCGTTCAACCGAACGTGCTCGGCGAGTTCCAGAAAAACCCACAGCCCGCCGGCACAGAGAACCATTGCCATCAGGACCGACAGCTCGATCGCCACGAGCGGCCGCAATCGGTGCCACAGCCGTCGCAGAGACTGCATCACCGGCAAGTGCTCCTCGGTCCGTCGCGTCCAATTGCGTAAGCTCATGTGCAGCAGCCAGCGTAGTCATCATCTGGCCGTCATTGCGGCGCAGAGCATGCGGCCAAGCGCCGCGTGAAACCATGCCTTGCGCCAGGCGTTTTTAACGGTCGAACTCAGGACGGGTGACGAAGACGAAGCCATGCGCGTTGATGCTCTTATCAATCCAGGAGCCGGAACCGCCGAAAGATCGAGCGATCTGCTGGAGCACCTGAAAGCCTTGTTCGAGGCACACGGTATCAAGGCCACGTTGAAACTCGTGGCCGGCCCGGCGCTGGCGTCCGCGGCACAGGTGGCACGCGAACGCGCCGAGCGCGGCGAGATCGATGCCGTTGTGGCGGGCGGAGGCGACGGCAGCCTCAGCGCCGTAGCGGCGACCTTGGCCGGCACCGACATCCCGATGGGCGTGTTGCCGTTGGGCACGCGCAATCATTTTGCCAAGGATCTCGGCCTGCCGCTGGAACTCGAGCGCGCCGTGGCCGTCATCGCGCGGGCGACGCCAGTTGCCATCGATGTGGCCGAAGTCAACGGCCGGGTCTTCATCAACAATTCCTCGATCGGCGCCTATCCGTTCATGGTTCTCGACCGTGACCGCCGCCGCAACACCCACGGTCTTGCCAAGTGGAGCGCGATGGTGCTCGCGGCCATCCGCACGCTGTGGAAATTCCCACGGCGTCGGCTGCTGACCGTCGTGGAGGGACGCAGCGACTCGCACAGGACCCCGTGCGTTTTCATCGGCAACAACGAGTACAGCCTCGCCCTGCCCGCTTTCGGTGGACGACCGCGGATCGACTGCGGTCAGCTGTGGATCTCGGTCGTGAAGCCCAAGAGCCGGCTGGCGTTGCTATGGCTCGGCTTCTGCGCGGTGATCGGGCGGACCGACCTGGCCGATGACCTGATCACGGAGTGCGCGACGGCGGTGGACATCCGCTCGCGCGCGAGCCGATTACCGGTCGCGCTCGATGGCGAAGTCGGCGTGATGCGCCCGCCGCTGCGATACCGGTCGCGCCCGCAGGCGCTGCGCGTGTTCCGCGACGTCGGCCCGGACGGTGCCTCGGCGAACGCCGCACGCAGTGCCGTCATCGCCGACTCGACAGTCAGAGACTAAGGTCGACCGATCAGAGATCGCACTTTCGTCGAACGCGGCCAGGTCGACGTGGTGTCCGTCAGAACATCGGATCGTGCAGGCGCTTCTTCTTGCGCGGGCGTTCCCAGACGACTCCGGGGAATCCCTTGAGCGGCACAAGCGGCTGGCCGGTATAGGTCCAGTCGCGCAGCTCCTGGATGCCGATGTGATAGAGCGGCTCGCGGCCCGTGCGCGCCTGAAAGAGCGCGCGCGGGACGTTCACCATGTGCGGCGAACGCGCCCGCTCATAGAACAGCGGCGTCCCGCAGCGGCTGCAGAAACTGCGCTTGGCGCCGGTCTCGCTGTCTTCGTATTGTGTGATCTCGTCTTCCCCCGACGTGACGCGAAAGCGCTTGCGCCAGCTGCCAACGTAGGTGGCATAGGCAGCGCCGTGCGCCAACCGGCTGGCCTGCGTGTGATCGTGCCACGCCCAGCGGGCGGGAAAATCGATCTCGATATGCACGGCGCCGCACCGGCATTGGCCTGCAACAGGCTCTGAGGTGAGCAGCGTTTTCTTTTTCATCGACAGGAACGCCCAAGGACCACGGGGTCAAAGACCGATCGACCCGCAGATCCCTACACTAGCGCAACGAACGATCGTGTCGATGGCCGGCGGCGCCGGCGCATACCGGGTTATGGTGCAAGGTGATCGCTTACGTGCCGAGATAGGCGCTCGTGACACGCTGATCCTTGAGCAGTTCACTCGTCGTGCCGGCCAGAACAGTCCGACCAAGTTCCAGAATGACCGCACGAGACGCCAGATGCAGCGCCCAGTGGGCATTCTGTTCGGCCAGGATAACGGCAAGATTCTCCTGCTTGCGGACATCTTCGAGTATGTCGCCGATCCGCTCGACGATGATGGGCGCCAACCCGAGGGACGGCTCGTCCAGCAGGAACAGCTTCGGCCGGGACATCAACGCACGGCCGATCGCCAGCATCTGTTGCTCGCCGCCGCTGAGGCTGCTGGCCCGCTGCCGCGCGCGCTCGCGCAGCCGCGGAAAGTAGCCGTAGATCTGCTCCATCCGCTCGGCCGTTTCAGCCACCGGACGCGTGTGCGCCCCGACTCGCAGGTTCTCCGCCACACTCAGCTGCGGAAAGACCCGGCGGCCTTCGGGCGAAAAGCCGATGCCGCGCCGCACGATCTCCGACGCCTTCAGGCCGCGAAGGTCGGCACCCAGGAAGGTGACGGTACCGCCGGCGACCGGCACCAGGCCGAGGATCGCCTTGAGCGTGCTGCTCTTGCCGGCCCCGTTGCTGCCGACCAGGGCCAGGATCTCGCCCGGCTCGATGGCCAGGGAGATACCCTGAGTGCCCTGGATGTGGCCATAGCGAACATGGAGATCATCAACGATGAGCAGCGGCATGGCCCCGTCCAAGATAGGCTTCAATCACCGCCGGATCGGCAAGAACGTCCAGGGGTTTGCCGATCGCAAGCTCGTGTCCCTGGTGAATGACCAGCACACGATCGCACAGCCCCTTGATGAAGCGCATGTTGTGATCGATCACCACCACGGTGATCCCGCTGTCGCGAACCCGCAGAATGGTTTCGCGGACCTGGTCCACCTCTTCCGCGCTCAGGCCAGCCACCGGTTCATCCAGCATGATGAGGCGCGGCCGCGATGCCAGCGCGATGACTAGGCCCAATGTCTTCTGATATCCGTACGGCAGGTTGCCGGCCGTCAGATGCGCAACGTCGGTCAGACCGAGCCACTCCAGCAGTTCGTCGACACGCTGTTCCGTCTCCAGGCGCATGCGCCGCGCCCGCGCCGTGCCGAAAAAGGTGTGAAACGCGCCGGGGTAGATGCTGAGGAACGCACCCCGCAACGCATTCTCGTGCACGGTCCGGTCGGCGAAGACGGTGGTGGATTGGAATGTGCGCACCAATCCCGACCGAACAAGCCGATGCGGCGACTGCCCGGTGATGACCTGGCCGTCGAACGTGACCGTTCCGGCGGTCGGCCGGATGACACCGCTCATCAGGTTGACAGCCGTTGTCTTGCCGGCGCCGTTCGGACCGATGATGCCGAGGATCTCTTGTGGCGTGACCGAAAAGCTCAGGTCGCGGACAGCCGTCAGGCCGCCGAACTGTCGTGTCAGGTTCGACACCTCGAGCAAGGCCGTCATGAACCGGCCTTTCTCTTACCACGCAGCGCGTGCGCACGCCGCTGCGCGATTTCGACCAGTCCGCCCGGAAAGAACGCGATGACGACGATGATGATGACGCCGAAGATCACACGTTGAAGCTCGACGTAGTCACGCAGCAGCTCGGGCGTAATCATGAAGAACGCCGTTCCGATGATGGGGCCGACCAGGGCGTACATGCCGCCGATGACGTTGACGACGACGAGATTGAGCGACTGGATCATCGAGAACGAGGTCGGGTCGATGTAGCGGACGAAATGCCCTTGCAAAGCGCCCGCGATCCCGACGATCCCGCACGAAAGCCCGAAGATGCAGACTTTCATGCGCAACACCGGCACGCCGGAGCATTCGGCGAGGTTCTCTCCTTCCCGGATCGCATCGATGGATCGCCCGATCTCGGACGAGAGCAACCGCCCTATGAAGCCCACCAGGACGATCGCGAAGCCGAGCGCAAAATAATAGTAGGCTTGCGGATCGAGAAGCAGGCGATGCGGCGGCGGCACCCCCGGGATGCCATTGGCGCCGCCGGTGACACCCGTCCACTCGACGAACACCATGCGCACGATTTCACCGAACAGGAAGGTGACCAGCACGAAGTACTTGCCGGCCAGGCGCAACACCAAGGGGCCGATCAGCAGGGCGAGGATCGCCGGCGCCACGAAGGCCGCGACCAGGCCCACGACGAAAGGCAACTGGAGCTTCATCGTCACCAGGACGGAGGCATAGGCGCCGATACCCATGAAGGCCGCATGCCCCAGGGACACGTGCCCGGTCCTGATCAGCAGGTGCAGGGAGGCCGCGGCGATGGCGGTGATGAACGCCGTCGTGCCGATGCTGAGCACGAAGCTGCCTACGGGCAGCAACGGCAGGATCGCGAGCGCCAGGATGCCGGCGATCACCCCACGCGCCGCCCACCCTGTCGTGATCGAGCGGCTATCGTGGGCGGCGGCCACGCTGCTCATGGTGGTCGTATTCATGTTCACTTCTCCGGCGTTCCCAATAGCCCCCAGGGCCGGAAAACGAGCAGCAGGATCACCGCACCGAAGGACACGAAGACCGAGACCGAGCTGCCGTAGAACGTCGACAGAAAGCTCTCGCCGAGCCCCAGCAGCAGACCACCCAGTGCGACGCCCGGTATGCTGCCCATGCCGCCCAGGATCACGACGATGAAGGCCATCATGAGCGGCCTCTCGCCCATGAACGGCGACAGCGCGTAGGTCTGCCCGTAGAAGCCGCCGGCGAGCGCCGCCATGAAGATCGCAATGAAGAACGAGAGCTGGTAGGTCACCCGCGTATCGATGCCCTGCGCCTCCGCCGTCTCGACGTCCTGCGCCGCCGCCCGCATCGCAAGACCGGCACGCGTGAAGTGGGTGAAGAGGTAGAAGGCCGCCAGCGCGGTGGCCGCGACCGCAACGATGACCAGCTTGTCTGCCGGCACGATGATGCCGCCGAATTGCAGGATCTCGCTGACGGCGGGCTTGATCGACCTCTCGTGCGAGTCCCAGATGATCAACGCCGTGGACGCGATGGCCATGTCCAGGCCCAGAAGCGCAATCATGCTCTGGAACATCTTCTGATAGAAGCGCCGGTAGACGAAGCGCTCCAGCACGAGCGCCGCCGCCGCCACGAACAGGGCCGCGACCGGCGCCGCCAAGAGATAAGGCGCGTCGTAGACGGAGTAGAGATAGTACAGCGCATAGCCGCCCAGCATGGCGAAAGCGCCGTGCGCGAAGTTCACCACGCGCATGATGCCGAACAACAGAGTGAACCCGAGCGCGACGAGGATATAGATCGCGGCGAGGCCGACGCCGTTCACGACGACCTGCACAATGACTATGGGTGAAAGCATCGTCTTTCCGGTGTGATGACGGTTTCCCTCCCCTACCGCAGGTGGGGGAGGTGGCCGAAGGCCGGAGGGGGAGCCGACGTGGTCTCTCAGTTTCGAACACCACGTCGGATCCCCTCCGCCCACCGACGTTTCGACACCAGGTGTCGAAACGTCGTATCGGGGCACCTCCCGCTGCGCGGGGAGGAAGGATTCACGGGGTCGACACCACGTCTCTCACGACGCCCTTGCCCTTCTTCACTTCCTTGATGATGAAGGCGTGGAACAGCTGGTGATCGTTGCCGTAGTCTTCCTTGCCGGTCCACACCACCTTACCGAAGATCGGTGCGTTGTAGCCGCCCAGCTGCTCGAGCGCGTCGCGCACCTTGGTCGTGTCCAGAGAGTCAGCACGGCGGATGGCTTCCAGCAGGATGTGCGTGGCGTTGTAGTAGATCGGCGATGTGCCGTTGAAGACGCCGCTGTACTTCTTGTTGTACGCGTTCAGCAACGTGGCCACGGCCGGCAGGCTGCTGTCGATCACATCGTACTTGAGAAAACCTTCGGCCAGCGGACCGGCAACCTCGACGATCTCATCCACGCCCGCGCCGCCCGACTGCAGGACGGGCCCCTTGAAACCGACCTGGCGGGCCTGCTTCAGCAGCAGGCCGGCTTCGCCCGGCGCATTGCTGTTGAGCTCGAACAGGTCGACATTCTGCGCCAGCATGCGCACCAGCAGCGGCGTGAATTCCTTCGATCCGCGCTCGTAGTAGTCCACCCAGACCTGGTAGCCTTGTTTTTTGTAGGCCTCGACGAGGATCGGCACCGCCGCCTGCCCGGTCGCATCGTTGGGCGCGATCATGCCGACCTTCTTGACGGTCGGCATCGTGGACTTGACCCATTTCACGATCGGCTGCGCAAACTCCCGATTGCTGTTGCTGATGCGGAAGATGTACGCGCCATTCCACTCGTTCTTGAGGATGGCCGGCGCGTACCCGTCGACGAACTGCAGCACCTTGGCGGGCTGGGTGACCGGCAGCGAGCCGAGCGCACCGGGCGAGCCGACCGGACCGAAGATGAAGCCCACCTTCTCCTGGGTGACCAGCCTGTCGGCGACGACCTTCGCCTGTGCGGCGTTGTACTGGTCGTCGTAGACCACCAGCTTCAGCTTGTAGGTCTTGCCGCCGATCTTAAGACCGCCTGCGTCGTTGGCTTCGTCGAGGGCAAGCTGCACGCCGCGCTGGAGGCCGAGCCCCCATGCCGTACCGCCACCCGACAAGGCGGCGATCGCGCCGATCTTCAACTCTTCCTGCGCAGCGGCTGACGCCGCCGCCAAAGCCAGCCCTGCCCCGGTGAGCGACACCGCCAGCACGGATCGCATCGCCCTGAAGCCGAATTTGCCAAGCTGATAGTCCATCGCGCGCCCTCCTTCGCGATCTCTGACATATATTTTACCTGAAACTATCGATGTGAAATGTCCTATGTCAATCAGTGTTTATTGTGCATAAATCTACCAGTGATGATTTACAGGTAAAATATATTATATAAAATTATGACCAAACCGAAGCGCCGATGTCGGTGCCGCGTGCAGTCGCGATCGCCGCGAAGGAGAGCAGACTTGAACGTACTGAAGCTCGGGGATGTCGAGATCCACAGGGTGGTCGAGATCGACCGGCTACCCGTGACCCTCGACGTGCTGTTCACGAACGCGACGCCGGAGATCGTCGCCGCCAACCGCGGCTGGCTCGGCGATCGCCTCGTCGAACCCGGCGGCGACCGACTGTTCGTCAGTCACCACAGCTTCGTCGTGCGCACGCCGGCACTCAACATCCTCGTCGACACCTGCATCGGCAATCACAAGCCGCGGGCCTCGATGCCCGCCTGGCATATGCTCGATCAGCCCTACCTCGAGCGGCTGGCGGCCATCGGGCTGCAACCGGAAGACATCGACGTCGTCATGTGCACCCACCTCCACGCCGACCATGTCGGCTGGAACACGCGCCTGGTGAATGGCCAGTGGGTGCCGACCTTCCCCAACGCCCGCTACATCATCTCACGCGCGGAGCTGGCGCATTTCGAAGGCCTGCATCGCGCCAACCCTACGCTTCCCGTTGCGCGCGGCGCTTACCAGGACAGCGTTCTGCCGGTCATCAAGCGCGGATTGGTCGAACTGGTCGACCCGAAGGAAGCGCTCGACGGCGAACTCGCCCGCCACGTCTCGCTCGAGAATGCCGCCGGCCACACGCCGGGCAGCATGAACGTGCATGTGCGCGCTGGCGGCGCGCATGCCTGCCTGTGCGGCGACATCCTGCATCACGCCATCCAATGCGCGGAGCCAGGCCTGGCGAGCACCGGCGACTTCGATCTCGAGCGGGCCTACACGAGCAGGCTGGGCTTGCTGCAGCGCTGCGCAGACACCAATACCGAGGTATTGGCGGCGCACTTCCCCAGCCCCACCGTCGGACGCGTCGTGAGCTACGGGTCGGCATTTCGTTTCGTGTTCGGGGCGTGAGGACGGCATGTCGGCAAGTGGAAACTTCATCGGCGGCACCTGGGTTGAGACGGCCAGGACGTTCGCCGTGCACGACAAGTTTACGGACGACGTCATCCGCGAGGTGGGGCTTGCGGATTCGGCACTGACCCGGGATGCGGTTGGCGCCGCAGCAGCCGCTTTTGCCCGCGAGTCACTCACGCCCTACCGCCGTTACGAGATCCTCTCCCGGGCGGCGCATCTGATGGAACAGCGGCGCGACGCGGTGGTCACCACCATGCGCGCCGAAACCGGTTTCACCCTCAGCGACTGCCGCAACGAGTTCACCCGCTCGCTGCAGACGTTCGCGCTGTCGGCCGAAGAGGCCAAGCGCATCGCGGGCGAACTGGTCCCCATCCAGGGTGCACCCCAGCAACGCGACGAGCGCCTTGCGTTCACCATTCGCATGCCACTGGGTGTCGTGTGCGCCATCACCCCGTTCAACGCACCGCTGAACACGGTACTGCACAAGATCGGGCCCGCGCTGGCGGCCGGCAATACGGTCGTGCTCAAGCCCTCCGCCTACACGCCGCTCACCGCCATCGCGGTCTGCGAGGTGCTGGCGGAAGCTGGCCTACCCGCCGGCTTCCTCAATCTCATTCAGGGCGGCGGCGACGACGTCGGCCAGCAGCTCCTGGAAGACCAACGTATCGAGTACTACACCTTCACGGGCTCCACGCGGGTCGGCCGAATCATCCAGCAGCATGCCGGGCTGCGCCGCACGCAGCTCGAGCTGGGCAGCATCTCCTCGACCATCGTTTGCCACGACGCGACGTTGGCGGCCGCGGCAGACAAGTGCGTAGCCGCCTCGTTCCGCAAGGCCGGCCAGGTCTGCACCTCCATTCAGCGCATCCTGGTGCATGCCAGCGCGCTGGAAGCGTTTGCCGACCTGCTGGCCACACGCACCCGCGCACTGAAGGTCGGCGATCCGCGTGATCCCGACACTGTCGTCGGCCCCATGATCCACGAGAAGGAAGCCATCCGCGCCGAGACCTGGATCAAGAACGCGGTTGCCGACGGCGCTCAGCTGGTAACCGGCGGCCAGCGTGACGGTGCCGTGCTTCAGCCGACGATCCTGCGCAACGTGCGCCCCGAGATGCGCGTCGTCTGCGAGGAGATCTTCGCGCCTGTCATTTCGCTGATCCCGTTCACGGATGATGACGAGGCGTACGCCCTCGCCAATGCCACGCCGTTCGGCCTGTCGGTCGGCCTCTTCACCAACGACGTGACCCGCGCCCTCACGTCCATCCGCAAACTGCGCATGGGCAGCGTCCACATCAACGACACGTCCAGCAGCCGGGTCGATCTGATGCCCTACGGCGGCGTCAAGGCGAGCGGCTTCGGCCACGAGGGCCCGCGCTACGCCATTCGCGACATGACCGAAGAGCGACTGGTCACGCTCAACCCGATCTGAGAACCGCTGAACAATGCGGAGATATCATCCATGTCCGATCTGACCTTTGCCGAACTGCGGTCGCTCGACACGACAGCGATGCTGGCAGCCTACCGCGCAGGCACTTTGTCGCCGGTCGACGTGACGGACGCGGCACTGGCCGCGGTGGAGACGATCAACCCGAAGATCAACGCCATATTCCATGTCGACCGCGACGGCGCCCTGACCCAGGCCAGGGCATCGGAAGCGCGCTGGCGCCTGCAGGCGCCGCGTGGCCGGCTCGACGGCGTGCCGACTGTGATCAAGGACGGTCTGCAGTGGCGCGGCGTTCCCGGTTATCGCGGATCGATGGCACTGAAGGGCCACGCCAGGGCACCGGACACCGACAGTCCATGCGTCGCCCGCCTGCGCGAGAATGGCGCCGTGCTGCTCGGCAAGACCATCATGTGCGACTTCGGCATGCTGAGCTCCGGCTACAGTTCCATGTTCGGGCCGGTGCGCAACCCCTGGGACCTGTCCCGCACCAGCGGCGGCTCCAGCGCCGGCACGGGTGCTGCGCTGGCGGCCGGGATCGTGCCGATCGCCCCGGGCACCGACATTCTGGGTTCGGTGCGCGTGCCGGCCTCCTTTTGCGGCCTGACCGGCCTGAAGCCGAGCTTTGGCCGCGTGCCGCACTTCCCCCAGACCAGCCCCGCCGCCGTCAGCGGGCCGATGGCGCGCAACGTCACCGACATGGCGCGACTGATGAGCGTGATGGCGGCGCCAGACGACCGGGATTTCTCCGCCCTCGCCCATCAGCCGATCGACTACGAGCAGGCGCTCGAGCGGTCGTTCAAGGGAAGCCGCGTCGGGTTCCTCTCCACGATGGGCTTCGGTACCACGCCCGACCGCGAGACCCTCGACGTCTTCAAGCGAGTCCTTCCGATCCTGTCGGCCATCGGCTGCGAGATCGAGGAGATCCCGTCGCCCTTCAAGCCCGGCGATGAGCGTGTCGCCGAGGACTTCTATCGCCTGAGACCGCTCAACGAGCTCGAGTCACTGCCGCCGGAGAGTCGCGACGCCGTCGACATCATCAACCGATGGGCCGATCCCGCGCGGCGCTACACGGCGCTCGACCATTTCCGCCACTATCTGGGCACCCTGCAGTTGCGCGCACGCGCCCTGGCGATGATGGGCACCTTCGATTTTCTCGTGCTGCCAACCACGCCGCTGCCGGCGTTCGCCGCCGAGCTGCCGGCGCCTGACCCGCACGCGCTCTTCGCCCCATTCTGCAATACGTTTCTGTTCAACCTGACGGAACAGCCGGCTCTCTCCTTGCCCTGCGGCCACACTGCCGGTGGCCTGCCGGTGGGACTGCAGCTGGTGGGGCGCCGCTTCGATGATGTCGGCGTGATCCAACTCGCCTACGCCATCGAGCGCGCGCAGGACCGGCGCGTCTCGTGGCCGGCGCTGGCATGAAACTCCTCCCCCGCTGCAGATCATGCTATGGAGGCAGAAATGGAGGCAGCGTGCTTGGTTTCCCGTGTGAGCGATAGTCACCTTGATCCGCAGATGGCGTGAGTCCTGATGTCGTTCGCATCAAAACAGGACCGGGTCGCGGAAATCATCCGAGAGAAAATCATCGTCGGAACCTACACGCGCGGCCAGAGGCTGAAGCAAGCCGATCTCGCCGAAGAGATCGGGGTGTCCATCACGCCGATCCGCGAAGCGCTGCTGATCCTGGAGGCCGAAGGCTACATCCGCCGGCTGTCGCACAAAGGCGTTCTGGTCCCGGAACTTGTCCCCAGCCAAGCGCGCGAAACCTACGAACTGCGCGTGATGCTCGAGCGCGAACTGACGTCGATTGCCCTGTCCAAGATGACATCGGGCAAGTTGAAGGAATTGCGCGATCTGCAGAGGAACTTCGTGCGGCTCATCGGCACGGAGAATTTCCCGACGATCCGGGCGGCAAACTACCGGTTTCACTTCAAGCTCTACGAGATGGCCGAGCGGCCACAGACCCTGCATTTCGTCCGTGTGCTGTGGGCGCGCTACCCCTTCACCGCCATGGATGGCGGCCGGCCCGAGCGGCATGACGAAATCAGCGCCGAGCACGAACTCTTCCTGCAACGGGCGGAGGAAGACGATCACGCCGGTGCCGTCGACGCCATGGTCGAGCACATCAAGGCCGGCTGGCGCCAGTACGCCGGACGGCAAATCACCTGACACGGTGTGATTTTTATACTTTATTAGAGAACATATGAGATCGCTGACCTAGCGCCGCCGCGGTCGCGTGTTGCCTTTCCACGAGCAGTAGACGTGGGTCACGGTGCCGGTCGCGCGCAGCGAGTCGCCGGTAGCCTGGAACGATGTCGGGCTGAACGTCGCGACGCCGGCGCCCGGCTTGGAGTCGATGCCGCCGCGCACCAGCAGGTCGCGGATGCGTTCGACCGGCGCGGTCGTAACGCGTCCGCGCCGCGAGGACTCCAGGATCGTGACACCCACGACGCGGCCGGCGCTGTCGAAGGCGGGGCCGCCGCTCAGCCCGCCCAGCGAGCCCTCGAAATCCGGTGCGCGCGAGACCTCCACCCAGACATGCCCCGGCTCCGGCGGCATGCCGCGCTCGGGGCGCTCGATGCGGGCGCGGCCGATATAGCGGGTGTGGACCTGCGCCGGTCGCGACTGCGGATAGCCGACGTGGAATGCATCGGTGCCCAGACGCGGGGTGCCGGCGGCGGCAAAGGTGATGGTCGGACCGGTATTGACCGCGCGAATCAGGGCGACGTCGGCACTGGGGTGAATACGCACAGCGGTGGCGGCGCGCCAGTCGCGGTCGCGCAGCACGTAGACGGCCTTGCAGTCGTCGACGACATGCGCTGCCGTGAGCCACACACCGGTCGCATCGAGCGCGAAAGCCGTACCCAGCCCGTCGCTGGACCGTGGCCCGTCCGAGTTGACGGTCAGCACGAAATCCTGGCCGCGCAGTGGCGCCGGCGATGCCGTTGGTGGCGGTGTAGAGGGCGCAGGTGCGGACGGCGATGGCGGCGGCGCGGGCGGTGCCGGTCGCGCCCACTCCGGTGGCAACGGCTTGGTCACCTCCGGCGGCAGCGGCCGGCGGCCCCGTTCGCGTGTACTGCTGGGAATGACGGCATAGACGGCGGCCAGGATGCCGACGATCACCAGCCAGATCAGGAAGGCGCGCATGGCCCGCGACGTCCCGGCCAGCCCGTCAGCCGGCGATCGCCGCGGCGTTGATGGCGGCGACCCCGAGCTTGGTCGAGCCCAGCGCGACGGCAGCCGCCATGTCGCCATTCTCGATACGCCGCGACAGGTCCTTGAAGACCAGGCCCATGATGAAGAAGGTCGCCAACTGCACGATCAGCGCCACGACACCCCAGATCACGATGTCGGCGACATTGACGCTGCGCGCCAGGCAGATCGCCAGCGGCAGCGCCAGGCCCAACACGGCGGCGCCGAAGGACGCCGCTGCGGCGACGTTACCGTCGCGGATCAGCCGCGCCTCGGGATGCGGGGTGAACCACATGTAGATCAGCACGCCCAGCACCAGGATCGCCAAGGTCGTGCCCATGTGCAGCAGGAAGACCGGCAGCGCGTTGATGGCGCTGGCGAAGATCGCTTCGAACATGGACACCCCCCACGCCTCCACTGACGCACGCCGCAAGGCTCCCTTGCGAGCCTGGCGGCATGACACTGCCGCTTTGCCCCGATACAGTCCAGCCCTGCCGGCACGGCGGTCATACCTCGCCCTGGGCGCGGACCGACAGGTGCAAGTCCTGGGGACGTCTTGTGGAACTGTGGATTCCGATCACGGTCGTTGCGGCATTTTTCCAATGCACGCGCACTGCCCTGCAGCAGAAGCTAAAGGCCCTGCTCACCACCAACGGCGCCAACTTCGTGCGCTATTTCTATGGCGCGCCGGTGTCGATCCTGATGCTGGTCCTGCTGATGACCGTGGGCGGCCGGTCGCTGCCCGAGTGGGACTGGACGTTCGTCGCCTGGTCGGCGCTGGGCGGCGTGGCGCAGATCATCGCCACGTCGCTGCTGATCTACGCCTTCGAGCTGCGCAACTTCACCGTCGGCACCGCCTATTCCAAGAGCGAGACGGTACAGCTCGCCCTGGTCTCGGTGCTGATCCTGCACGAGCCGCTGGGCGCCTGGGCCTGGATCGGCATCCTGATCAGCCTGTTCGGCGTGATCGTGCTGTCGGTCAAGGGCGACACCCGCAGCCTGCGCGAGATCGCGCTGGGCTGGACCCACAAGGCGGCGCTGGTCGGCATCGGCGCCGGCAGCCTGTTCGGTGTCGCGGCGCTGTCGATCCGGCAAGGTGCGATTCATCTGCCCAGCGGCGATTTCATGATCCGCGCCATCTTCACGCTGGCGGTGATGAACACGCTGCAGACCCTGATCATGGGTGGCTGGCTGCTGGCGCGCGAGCCGCAGCAGATCGTCAAGGTCGCCACGACCTGGCGTTCCTCGTCGCTGGTCGGTGTCCTGAGCGTGTTTGGCTCGGCCTGCTGGGCCATGGGTTTCGCCTTGCAGAGCACGGCCTACATTCGCGCGCTGGGCCAGATCGAACTGGTGTTCACCTTCATCGCCAGCCGTTACATGCTGCACGAGCGACCGACCGTGGGTGAGCTGATCGGCAGCGTGCTCGTGGTCGGCGGCGTGGTTCTTGTCTTGCTGGGACGGTAGTACTCATGACGGATGCACTTGCCGGGATTCGGGTCGTCGATTTCACCACCACCATCGCCGGGCCGCATTGCACGCGGATGATGGCCGATCTCGGCGCCGAAGTGATCAAGATCGAAGCGCCCGAGGGCGACCTGATGCGCAGCCGACCGCCGCTGCGCAACGGCGCCAGCGCGCTGTTCGCCCATCTCAACGCCGGCAAGAAGAGCGCCGTGCTCGATCTCAAGAAGCCGGCCGCCGTCGATGCCGCCCGGCGACTGGCCGCCACCGCCGACATCGTGGTCGAGAACTACCGTCCCGGCGTCACGCGACGGCTGGGCATCGACTATGCGACGCTCAAGGCCCTGAAACCCGACCTGATCTACTGCGCCATCTCGGGCTACGGCCAGGACGGTCCCGGCGCCGACCGGCCCGCATACGCGCCGGTGGTCCATGCCGCGACCGGCTATGATCTCGCCCACCTCACCTACCAGCAGGACAAGCGGGTCAAGCCGGACTTCAACGGCATCTTTGTCGCCGACTTCATGGCCGGCGCCTATGCTTTCGGCGGCATCATGGCGGCGCTGGCGCAGAAGCGCGCCACCGGCGTCGGCCAGATGGTCGACCTCGCCATGTACGACGCCATGCTCGGCCTGCTGATGTCGGAGTTTCAGCGCGCGCAGTTTCCCATCGAGCTGCCATCGCGCCCGATGTACGGTCCGGTCAAGGCCAAGGACGGCTACATCATCATCGCCACGGCCAGCGAGCGTACCTTCGGCGATCTCGCCCGCGCCGCCGGCCACCCCGAGTGGCTCGAGGACCCGCGCTTCGCGAAATATGCCGATCGACGCGAGAACTGGGGCCAGTTCATGGACCTGTTCGAGGCGTGGTCGGGCACGGTGCCGGTTGCGGACCTGATCCCGATCCTGGAGAAGCACAGCGTACCCTGCTCGCCCTATCGCACGGTGAAGGAGGCGCTGGACGACCCGCAGGCCAAGCACCGCGGCATCATGGAGATGGTGCGCGACAAGGGCGGCCTGTGCGGCGTGCCCAACCCGCCCTTCCGGCTGTCGGCCTCCGAAGCGCGGGCTCGCGATTTCACGGCGGCGCTGGGCGAGCATACGCAGGCGGTGCTGCGCGCCGCCGGCCTGAGCGATGCGGAGATTGCAGCGGTGGGTTGACGCGCGCCGGCGCGCCAAACGTGGCACAGTCCGCCGCAAGACGCCCAACAGGAGGGAATCATGAACGTCCAGGCGCGGATCAACGTCTCGCTGCAGGAGGCGCTGCGCGAGACCGAGGAGCGCTACGTCGCCGCCAATCCTGGGAGCCGCGCCCGCCAGGACGAGGCGGCCAAGTCGATGCCCGGCGGCAACACGCGCTCGGTGCTCTTCTACAGCCCGTTTCCAGTGGCGATCGCACGCGCCCAGGCGCAGACGCTGACCGACATCGACGGCCACAGCTACGTCGACTACCTCGGTGAGTACACCGCCGGCCTCTACGGCCACTCGCATCCGGTGATCATGGATGCGATCGCGCGCGCGTCGCAGGACGGCATCGTGTTCGGCGGCCCCAACCGCGACGAGGCCGAGCTCGCGCGCCTGATGTGCGCGCGCTTCCCGTCGCTGGACCTGGTGCGCTTCACCAACTCCGGCACCGAGTCGAACCTGATGGCGTTGGTCACCGCGCGCGCCCACACCGGCCGCAGCCATGTCATGGTGATGGAGGGCGGCTACCACGGCGGCGTGCTGACGTTCTATTACGGCCCTGACTTTCCGATCAACGCGCCCTTCCCCTTCCTCATGGCGCAGATCAACGATGTCGAGGGCACGCGAGCCATCATCCGCGGCAATGCCGACAAGCTCGCCGCCATCCTGATCGAGCCGATGATGGGTTCCGGCGGCGGCATCCCCGCCACGACGGACTATCTGCAGATGCTGCGTGACGAGGCGACGCGGCACGGCATCGTGCTGATCTTCGACGAGGTGATGACCTCGCGCATGTCCTCAGGCGGCCTGCAGAAGAAGCTCGGCATCACGCCCGACCTCACCACGTTCGGCAAGTATCTCGGCGGCGGCATGACGTTCGGCGCCTTCGGCGGCAAGCACGACCTGATGCGCCGCTACGATCCGGCCCAGCCCGACGCCTGGCCGCATGCCGGCACGTTCAACAACAACGTCTTGACCATGGCTGCCGGCGTCGCCGGGCTCACCAAGGTGTTCACGCCGGAGGCCGCCGACAAGCTCTATGCCGACGGCGAGGCGCTGCGCGCCCGGCTCAACGCGATCGGCCGCAAGCACGACGTGCCGCTGCAGGCGACCGGCATCGGTTCGATCGTCGTGGTGCACTGGCAGTCGACCCCGGTGAAGCAGCCGCACGACACCCAGAAGACGCCGATCGAGGCGCGCGCGCTGTTCCATCTCAACATGCTGCAGCGCGGCTACTACATCGCCCGCCGCGGCTTCATGGCGCTGTCGCTGGCGCTGACCGACGCCAATCATGACGGCTTCGTCGCCGCCGTCGACGATTTCTGCGGCGCCTACCGCAACGTGCTGAAGGACCTGTGATGCCTCACGTTCTTCCCTTCCCCACGCAGTGGGGAAGGTGGCCGAAGGCCGGATGGGGAGCCAACGTGGTCTCAGTTATCCAGACCACGTCGGCTCCCCTCCGCCCACCGACGTTTCGACGCTTTCGCGTCGAAACGTCGTATCGGGGCACCTCCCCACTGCGTGGG
>DATEIF010000379.1:0-12476 GCA_035279205.1 Vineibacter sp. | reverse complement strand
TTTGGTTGCGGCAAACGGCTGCGCCGTGTTCCTCTGTGCCTCTGTGGTGAGTCTTCTTCGACACGCCTGCCGCAGACCCTGTTGGCGATCGGTGCACCGATCACCCGAACTTCGGTTTGGGGAACACGGCTTTCGCCGAGGCGAATTCGGCCGGCGCGATCACCTCGATGTCGCCCTTCAGCGCCTGCATGATCGCGGCGCGGCCGCCCTGGTTCTGGCCGTTCACGAACTTCGTCGGTCCGTACGGCAGCAGCTCGGCGTTGAAGGTCGAGGCATTGAGCGCGGCGATCAGCTTCTCCTTGTCGGCCGATCCCGCGCGCTCCAGCGCGTCGGCCAGCAGCATCACCGTCGAGTACGCCAGATAAACCTCGAACGTGAACAGCGCGCCGCCCGCCTCGACCCGCTTCTTCAACGCCTGCGCTTTGTCCGACTTGGGATTGAACCAGTGGTTGGTGTCCATCATGTACTGCGCCACGTCGGGCAGCTCCTTGACGAACTTGTAGTTGAAGCCGCCGCCCAGCACCGAGAACAGGCCGGCCAAGTTCACCTTCTGCTGATGGAGCGTGCGCGCCAGCAGCACGTATTCGTTCTGATAGTTCGACATGATCACCAGATCGGGCGCCATCGAGCGGATGCGCAGCGCCACGTTGTCGAAATTGCGCGTCGGGTTGTCGTGCGCGATCAGCTCCTTGGCCTCGATGCCCACCGACGGCAGCTTGCCGGCCAGCAGCTTGGCGGTCCCGGTGCCGAACTCGCCGCTCTCGTGCACGATCACCGCCGCCTTGGCCGGCTTGCCGGCGGCCTCGTTGAGCGCACCCAGCGCCGCGATGCCCTGATCGACGCAGGCACCGAAACCGGGCTTGAGCCGGAACACGTTCTTCAGACCGCGCGTCACCAGCAGGTCCGAGGCACCGACATCGATCAGGAACGGCGTATTGTACTTGGACGCCGCCTGGCTCGCGGCAATGCCGACCGGGCTCTGGAAGCAGCCGACATAGGCCGCCACGCCGGCCTCGTTCATTTTCTCGACCTCGCTGACGCCCACCTCGACCTTGGACTGGCTGTCACCCAGCAGCGCCTCGAGCTTGGCGCCGCCCATCGCCTTGATGCCGCCGGCCTTGTTCACGTCCTCGACCGCCATCGTGGCACCCAGCCGCCCCTGTTGGCCGTTGTAGGCGACGAAGCCGGTCACCGGATGGATGATGCCGACCTTCACGGCGGCAGATTGCGCCCGCAGCACGGCCGGCAAGCCGAGCGCGCCGGCGGCAATCGCGCCGGCCATGACCCTGCGCCGTGTAGCGTGGACCTTGCGACTTCTGGACATTGTTGCCTCCCCCGACATTTACAAAGGCTACGATGACGCGTTCCTCGTGTCATCCCGAGCGCAGCGAGGGATCCAGGCGCTATCCCTGGATCCCTCGCTGCGCTCGGGATGATGGTCTTTCACCGCCGGCCCAGCGTGTGCTCGCGCTTTTCCAGCCACCAGCCATACTCCGGATTCCACAGCGTGTAGTCCGGATCGCAGGCCAGGGCCTGCGCCGCGTGCAGCGCCCAGAACGGCTCGTAGAGCGCCTGGCGGCCGATGGCGATCAGGTCGGCGTCGCCGGCCTGCAGGATCGCTTCGGCCTGCGGTCCATCGAGGATCAGGCCGACCGCCATGCTCATCACCTCAGCTTCGCGGCGGACACGGGCCGCGAACGGGACCTGGAAGCCCGGCACGCGCTTGATGGGCGCCGCCGTCGCGGCACCCGTGAGGCCGCCTGACGAACAATCGACCACGTCGACCCCGACCGCCTTCAGCGCCTTGGCCAGCGCTACGGTGTCGTCGAGGTTCCAGCCGTCGGCGCCGTCGAGCGCCGAGACGCGAAAGAACAGCGGCTTGTGCGCCGCCCAGGCCGCACGCACGGCGCGCGCCACCTCGAGCGGAAAGCGCATGCGCCCCGCCCTGTCACCGCCATAGGCATCGTTGCGCGTGTTGCTGATGGGCGACAGGAACGACGCCAGCAGATAGCCGTGCGCGCCGTGGATCTCCAGCACGTCGAAGCCGGCGGCATCGGCGCGACGGGCAGCGACGGCAAAACCCGACACCAGATCGGCGATCTCCGCCGCCGTGAGCTGCCGCGGCCGCAGCCAGCCGGGCGCCGCCGGATCGGCCGTCGGCCCCACCACCTCCCACGGATGCCAGCCGCGGGCTGCATGCGTCTCGTTCAGCACGGCGCCCTCGAAGGCGCGCGGCGTCGAGCCCTTACGGCCGGAATGGGTGATCTGCGTTGCCGCCAGCGCGCCCTCGGCCTTGATGAAGGCCGCCACCCGCTTCAGGCCGGCGATGTGATCGTCGCTCCACAGGCCGAGATCGCCTTGCGTCACCCGCCCACGCGGCTCGATCGCGACGTTCTCGGTGAACACCATGCCGGCCTTGCCCAGCGCGAACTTGCCGAGATGCACCAGGTGGTAGTCGTTGGCGTACCCGTCCGTGGCGCGGTACTGGACCATCGGCGAGATCACGACCCGATTGGGCGCAACCACGCTGCGCAACGGCAGCGGCGTGAACAACAGCGGCTGGACCAAGACCCCGTTCCTTCCATGCATGACGACACAAGCCGGCAGCGCGATACTGCCGGCATTTCACCGCCATTTCGAATCCCACTTGCCGCAAGTGTGCGATGCAGAAGCCGTGCCGCTTCCTCCCCCAGGCATTCTACGGGGAGATCATCCGGTCAGCGAAAGACCAGACGCTCGCGTGCAACGCCGTCCATGAAGGCGGCGTAACCTGCCTGCAAATCAACCGGTGATCGGCTGTCCTGCGCGACCATCAGCAGCTCAAGCGCCCCCTTTAACCGATCGCGCAGGGCTTCGTTGGCCGGATTGCCGAGCCACGCGATTGCCCGCTCGACCGAGGGCAGAAAGACAAAGCGGTCACCCACGCGCAGTCGCGCCGGCGTCGGAAACGGCAATTCATTCTGTGGGCGCTCGATATGCACAGCAACTCCTGAAGGCGACCCGTGTGCGCACGCACCGTCGGCGGTGAAGCGCGCTTGCGCTTCACGCCTCCGGCAACCGCCAGTAATGGACTACGCCAACTGGAGATTCGTCGCGGCCAGCTTGCCGCGCTCGGTCTGCACTTCGAAGCGAACCTTCTGGCCCTCGTGCAGCGAGCCGATACCCGACCGCTCGACAGCACTGATGTGGACGAACACGTCCTTGGAGCCATCCTCCGGCTGAATGAAGCCGAAGCCCTTCTGTGTGTTGAAGAATTTCACGGTCCCGACGGGCATGTCGTATCCTTTCCAAGCAGTGAGGCCGCGCGGCGCTCGCGTGGCCTGGAACAATCCGGTTTCTGAGGGGCTCGAAACGAGGCCCGGGGCATTATCGGCGAGGCCGGCCGAATGCCGATTGTCCGGTCTTCATATATGGAGATCGCATGGCGATCCTGCCCGATTTATTTTGGGCTAGCCGATGCAAAGGCAGAAAGAGTGACTATATATGCGGTGCACCACCGGGGTGCCTCATGTCATGGCACCGATCATCGGCATGGTGCCGTTGCGCCAACCGGCGCTTTGACACAACGGGCAGACAGCGCTGACCGTCCAGCGGCATCCGCCGTCGTGGACTGTGTATGTTCTGTGTGCCTAAGCCACTGATGTGGCAGCAATTCACGAGGATTCCGTGACGATGTCGAAGCCACAACAGGTCGTCACCGAAGCGGCTGAGCAAGGTGCCGAGGGCCGTCCGGGCGCGGCAGAGGCTCCGGACACCAACAGACCACGGCCGCGATCGCAGACCGCATGGGTCCGTGACGGCTCGGGTTATACTGCGACCATCGACGGCCGCGACTACCGGGTCACGAAATACCCCGCCGATTCACCGATGAACGCGCCCTTTGGCGCCTACGCCGAGGGGCGTTTTATCGGCAGCGGCGCGACGATCGATGCGGTGAAGGGCAGGTGCAACGCGCACGCCGCGAAACTGCGCTTCCGCTCGCGCGGCTAGTCGTTGGAGGCGGCCCCGATCCCGGTTCAATGACCTGACGTCGACTGTTACTTCCGGGCTTCTGATACGAAATCCCCAACTTGTGAGCACCGATCAGGGTGGACTTCTGCCGGCCAAGATTGCACATGTTGACGATTGACGCGCGTCATCGATCTTCGCTTGGCGCCGTCAACGCCTCGCGGACGGCCATGTCTGCGTAGAAAGCGATCATTGACCGATATCGCGCCCCTACCTTCGCCGCCACCGCGACCGCCCACGACTCTCTCCGATGATGCGCCGCACGAAGCTGCTGACCTCGCGGCGCTGCGACGGCTGTTGTCGCTCCATCAGGTCGCCAGCCCGGCACGAAGCCTGGGTCAGCTCGCGTCGTCATTCCTGCCCTTCCTCGCGCTGTGCGGCGGGATGTACGCCACGTTGAACGTGTCGTTCTGGCTGACCATGGTTCTGGCGGTGCCGGCGGCGGGGTTCCTCGTGCGCATCTTCATCATCCAACACGATTGCGGCCATGGCGCTTTCTTCCGCTCGCGCGCCGCCAACGACTGGGTCGGTCGGCTGTGCAGCCTCGCGACACTGACGCCTTACGCCAACTGGCGGCGCCAGCACGCGGCCCATCACGCCAACTGGAACAACCTCGACCGTCAGGAAAGCGGCAGCGACATCTACTCGGCCTGCCTGACCACGCGCCAATACCAGCATCTGCCCGCGCGGCGGCGCTGGTTCTACCGCCTGGTCCGTCATCCGGCGATCGCGCTGATCACCTTGCCGCCGCTGGTGTTCCTGCTGCTCTACCGCCTGCCGTTCGACACGCCCGCGCACTGGCGCCGCGAACGCTGGTCGGTCCACGGCACGAACCTGGCGCTCGCCGCCATCATCATCGGGCTCGGCCTCATTGTCGGCTTCGGTGCCGTGGCGCTGGTCCAGCTTCCCATCATGGTGTTCGCGGCCATCATCGGCGTCTGGCTGTTCTCGGTGCAGCATCGCTTCGAAGCAGCGCACTGGTTCGGGCGCACCGAATGGTCGGCCGCCGCGGCGTCGCTGCGCGGCACCTCGTACCTGCGCCTGCCGGCGGTCCTGCAATGGTTTACCGGCAACATCGGCTACCACCACGTGCATCACCTCAATCCGCGGATTCCCAACTACCGTCTTGCGGCCTGCCATGCGGCCAGCAATTACCTGCAGCAGGCGCCGATCCTGACGTTGCGCGGGGCGCTGAGGTCCGCGGCTTATTGGCTATGGGACGAGGCACAGGGACGCATGGTGCGGTTCCGCGACTGTCCGTCGAATGGAGATCGACAAGGATGAGAGGCAGAGAAACCAGCCTGGCCGACCGGTTGAGCACGGCGGCCAAGGCAACGCAGGCCCGGCTCGACCGGGCGCGGGCCATCGATCCGACCGCGCGGCCTGATTTCGCACAACAGCAGGAAGCCCGCCGTGTTGCGGCGGCGGAACGCGATGCCCGGATCGCCGAACGCAAGGCGGCCAAGAGCGCGGCCGAAGCTGCCGCGGCAGCAGAACGCGCCGCTGCCAAGGCGGCGGAGCAGGCGGCGCATGAGGCGGCAGCATCGGCCCGCAATGCCGCACAGGAAGCCGAGCGCAAGGCGGCACGCGACGCCCGCTATGCCGCACGCAAGGCGGCGCGCGGCCGTTAAGGCCTGGCGCGACCTCTTGAACGGTCAGCCCGCCTTCTTTCGACGCTCGATCGTTGCGGCAGCCTTGAAGCCCGCGACCAGAAACGTGACCAGTTGCTGGACGATATCCGCCTCCCAGCCCAAACGTCTGGGCGTCGGTGTCGCCAGCGCCTGTGATATCGCACCGATGGCAAAACGGAACCGGTGTCTGATCTCGCCATCCGGGACACCCGGCACGACCTGACCGACTGCGTCGACGAAGGCGGCGGTATGCTTCGCCAGGTCGTTGCCGGTGATACTCAAATACTCCTCGGACGGCTCGATCGAGTTCCTGACAAGGACCAGCAGGAAAGCCCTGGCACCCGGATCCGGCGAAGATGACAAGGCCAGCAGCGGCGCCAGGAAGGCGTGGAGTATCTGGTCCAGTGACGGCTGATCGTGGCGTTCCTGGAGCGCTGCCAGGTTCTGCATCCGCTGCTCGTTGAGCGGTATCAGTCGCCGGGCCAGCACGGCGGTTCTGAGCGCCTGGAAGCTTCCGAAATGATAGCTGATGGCGGACAGGTTGACCTTGGCCTGCGACGCCACGGCCCGCACCGATACGTTGGCCCAACCATCCCTCGCCAGCAGCATTTCCGCCGCGTTCACTATTTTTTCCCGCGTGTTCCCGGCCATCTCGGCTTTCCCCTCGTGGTCGGGCGCCGTCATGGCAGGTTCATGCGATCGCTCGCAAGGCGGTTCTGGAAGCGCAACCACGTCCCGACAAAGTCGATGACCATGGCCGTATTCGCCACGTGGCAGTGCTGGTGCGCATGATCGGCGCGCGTGAATACCTGTGCCGTCAGCGACGACACATCGGTCAACGCCTCCACCTGTTGATAGAACTGCCGCATCGGCACGATGTGGTCCTCCTTGGCGGCGAGCACGAGGACGTCCTGCGTTATCCTGTGCGAGAATTCGGCCGTCGTCATTTTTCGCAGCCAACGGAAGTAGTCGACGTAGTCTTTCGCGCCCGAGACTTCGACCCCATGCGCCAGGGCCCAGCGGATCACGTCGGACGTTGCGGCGAGGCCCTCGACGATGGCGTTCACCGTCCCGCCATCATGCGCGTCGAGCGCCGCCTCGAGAGCCAATGCCGCCGCCGCCGGCATCCTGTTGGCGAAGACGGCAAAGAAATCGAACAACACGTCGTTCACGATCAGGCGCTTGATGCGGTCGTCATAAGCCGCTGCTCGTGGCGCCAGGTATCCGCCGAGGGAAAAACCCATCAACGTGCAATCCGTGAGGCCGAAATGGCTTAGAACGGCGCCGACCGGGCGCTCCCAGTCGGACGGCATGACCAGCCCGTGGCGCCGCAACGCCTGACCTTGTCCGGGCCCGTCAAAGACGATGACGTCGAACCCCATGGCGGCATAGTCGGGTGCGGCCATGAACAATTCCTCTTTGTAGGAATCGAAACCGCCGTGCACGACCAGCGTGTCGAGGCGTCGCCCCTTGGCGCGCAACACCAGAGCCGGCAACGCACCGCTTTCATAGGGGACATCGTGACGTTCGGCCCCCCAGTCCCGGATCACCTCATCGTAAAGCCGTAGCGATCGATCCATCAGGCCGGCGCGCACCGCACTGTCGCGGCCGAGAAAGAATTCGGCAGCGCAATAATAGAATGCACCGTTGAGAGGCCGACACTCTTGCTCGGCAAGTTCGGCCAGGCGGGTGAACTCGCGCCGCCAATCATCCAGGCTTGCGATCCGCGTGGCGGCCTCCGCCACCTCCGCCTCGCGCATATACGGCAGCCATCGGTTCAGGGCGAAGTCCAGGCCCTCGACGGGATGGAGCTTGCGGTAGCCCATCTTGTGGCGATCGCCTCGCGCCGCTGCCTGCAGTGCGTCCATGTATTCCTCGCTTGCACGTTCGCGCGCCGGTGCCGGCTGGTGGTTTCCTAATGCCACGACGCCGCGTCTAGGTCAAACGTTTGACCTAATTTTTCAACGTCGCCTTGCCGCCGAGTTCAAAAGCGCGGCATGATCCGCAGCAGGGGCACACCTTTGTGGCGCCGCAACTTGCCGATTTCCGGGACCAGCTCAACGCATGGAAGAGCCTGTCATCAGACCGACAGCCACCCGACGGCTTCCCACGCGCCGGCGCATCGGGCGGATGGTTCTCGCCATCGTGGTCAGTCTGGTTCTCGGTGGGGCTTGCACTGCGATGGTCACACACTTCGGCCGCGATGACCTGCGGCATTGGCCGCTGGTCGGCACACTGGTCTGCGGCGATGGGCTCACCGCCGATGTCAAACCGGCGGGCCGCAGCAACCGCGTGGCCTGCCTTGATGCGAGCGGCGTCGAAGTCGGCCAGGCCAGTCAGTTCGCGGCCTTGAAGCTGATGGCACCGATCGTGATCGCTTTCGCCGGTATCGGCCTGTATCTGGTCTCGCGCGCGGATCGCAAAAGCATGCCGTGAGCCACGCCCGCACAATCACAGCGGCCGCGCGAAGCTGAGCTCGTGACCGTCCGGATCGGTCAGGTGGAAGAACCGCTCGCCCCATTCGGCGTCGCGCGGCGCCGCGTGCGGGCGCAAGCCGGCGGCGACGGCGCGCGCGTGCATCGCATCGACATCGTCGACATAGAAGATGACACGTCCCCACCATGACCAGGTCCGCTCGGCGGGTTGGGCGATGAGATTGAGGTGACCCGCGCCCACACGCATGCTGGTGAACGCCGCGGCCTCGCCACCATGGGCGATATCGAATCCCAGCGAACGATAGAACTGCACGGCGCGCCGCATGTCGTGCGTGCCAAGCGTGATGGCGCTGATGGACTCGATCATGCGCGGGCTCCGCCAAAAGGCGCAGTATGGACCATGATGGCGCTGCCGTCCTCGCGGTCGAAGCCGCTGTGCACGCCGGCTGGCGCGTCCGGGCGCGCCGGGCTAGAGTTCCAGCCGGACAGCCTCACGGCCAAGCTCTAGGAGGCGTCGATGAAGGCGCTTCTGGTCGCGTTCCTCTACCTCGCACCGTTCATCATCATTGGCGTGATCGTGAAGATGGTCATGAAGCAGCGCATGAAGGGATCCGACCTCAAGGACATCCAGGAAATGGCGGGCCCCAACCGGCGCAAGCGCCGACTGTTCCTGCTCGGCAGCTGGCGCAACGAGGACTGAGGTCTCGGTTCCTATTGGTCAAGGCAGGCCTGCGTGCCGCAAGCCAAGTATGCATGCCGCCCTCACGTGATGAACCGCTCTCGCGCCCCACAGCGCTGACCTCGGTGAATCAGGATCGCGCCGGCCTTCCGCGTGACTTTTGCGCGCCTCGCCGTCGGGAAGATGCTCGTGGATCGCCGCCAGGCGAATTCTTATATGCGGTTGCCTCAACGCCGTTCAGAACGAGCGAGATGCCAAAGTCGAAGCTCGCGTCGAAGTCCCATGCTGGGGGCATCTCAAGGCGTTCCACGGCTCCATAGCCCCGACCCGCGATGCGTTCGGTTCGAATCTTTTCGGAGGGTTCAAGATCCGGAATGGGGCGTACCTGATACGAAGCCTGGCTCAGCGTGAACCCTATGAGGAGGAAGAAGGTCCTGACGCCGTCGAGCTCGTTCATGCCTTGCGATTGCAGCGCTCGGAGCGTCACTTCCATCGGAGCGAACGCCACTGCGGGCGCGGCACCATCCTGCTCAAGCAGGCCTGGCAAGCCAGGATGCTGAAGGCATAAATCCCGAACGACGCTGAAGCAGTGATGAATCTGCTGCCGCCAATCCGGATGCTGGCCATCGAACTGCGCGCCGCTGATGATGTGCTCGGCAACGGCGGCAAGAAGATCGCGCTTGCTGCTGAAGTGATTATAGAGCGCCATCGGGGTCACACCGACCGCGTCAGCGAGGGCCCGTATCGTGAGCGCGTTCGCGCCGCCTTCGTCGATAAGCTCGATGGCGGCCGCAACGAGCTTGTCGCGTGAAAGATTTCCTCGCTTCGTCCCGGAACAGGATTTTCGCCTCTCGATCGGCATTTGCCTCGCCATGGCTCGTTAACGGGTGATCGCCATCGTCATCGAGAGAAAGGCCAGCGTTGCCAGGCCGGCGCGCGCGACATGCGACCACTCCCATAGGTTCCGCATGTGCTGCCAATCTCCGGCGGGAGCGGAAAAGAGCCCGAAGAAGAACTGGCTCACCCCGCCAAGCTGCGTCTCTTTCAGCCATGCGCTATTCACGGGATGCGTGACCAACCAGTATGTCGCGTGGCCGGCAACCAACAGAGCGAAAGCCGCGGCTGTCCACCAGAACCGGTCCGTATTCATCGGCGTGAGAAAGAGCAGGACGACGAGCAGGAGCATGCTTCCGAACTCTCCGACGAGCCCGCCGATCGTGAAGCCGGGATAGTAGATCGCCTGAACGGCCCGGTAGGTCGGCTCATCGAGTCGCAGCTTTCCGGGAAACTCCAGCGCGTGGGCCATCGACAGGCCCATCGTCACCGCCACCAGCAGCAAGGCCAGGACGGAAAGCGGTAGGAACATGGCATAGCTTCCGCTTTGTGAACACCGCATATATACGATGTAGATAAACGCCATGACTTTGCAAGGCCGACACCGGGATGTCGACCGGATGCAGAATTGACCACTTGGCTGCAGCGAGCGCCTGTGGCGAGCCGTGAGGCTTTTTTTTGGACCGCGCGCGTCCACGCGCGCATCGTCGCGGCCAGCGCCGACTGTCTTCCGCTCTTCGCTTCGCTGCGGGCGAATGCGCGCGTGGACGCGCGGTCCAAAAAAACCTGGTTCAGTCGCCGTCGATCAGGCGTCCCAGCAAGCGGGCGAGCGTCTGCGCTTGCGCCTCCGACTGCAGCTTGGCGCCGACATGCTTGTCGATGGCGGCCTGGTAGATCGGCCACATGCGGCGCATGAGGTCGTGGCCGGCGTGGGTGGCGACCACGATCTGGCCGCGGCCGTCTTCCACGCAGGGCCGCCGCTCGACGTAACCCGCCCGCTCCATCCGATCGAGCAGACGCGAGACATTGTGCTGCGCCAGCAGCAGCCGGCCCTCGATCTCCAGCGGCCGTAGCCCCTCGTCCCTGGCGTGCCGCAGCTCGAGCAGGACGTCGTACCAGCCCAGCGGCGGGAAGCCGGCGCGCTTGAGATCGGCTTCGACGGCACCCAGAACCCCCTGCTGCGCCCGCACGAGCCGAACCCAGGCATTGATCACGGCATCAGATGGCGCTGTATCGGACATGGCCGCACTCTAGCATTCGATGCAACTGCATCAAGATTAACGATTGAATGCACTTGCATTAAAAAGAAGATGCACTTGCATTCAGGAGACCGTATGACCGACCAACGCGCCGTGGACGTCGCCACATTCGTGCTGCGCCTGGCACTGGGCGCCATGTTCATCGCCCACAGCCTGCTGCTGAAGCTGATCGTCTTCACCCTGCCGGGCACGGCGCAGTTCTTCCAGTCGCTGGGCCTGCCGGGATGGTCGGCCTACGTGGTCTTCGTCCTGGAGGCGGTCGGCGGCGTCCTGCTGGTGCTGGGCGTCCAGGTCCGCTGGGTGTCGCTGGCGTTGCTGCCGATCCTCGTTGGCGCCGTCTGGGTCCATTCGGGCAACGGCTGGATGTTCGCGTCCGCCAACGGCGGCTGGGAGTACCCGCTCTATCTCACGGTTTTGGCCGGTGTGCAGGTCGTGCTGGGCGAAGGAGCTTACGCACTGAGCCGGTCCCAACCATTCCCGATATGGGAACGCAGGCCGCAAGCCGCGCTTGCCCAGCCGGAGCGAAAGTTCTGAGGGCGCCCGGAGGACAAACGGGCCCGATTCCTCACTTCAGCCTGTTACTGAGGCACTTGTCGTCGTTCGACGACAAGCGTAGAGTGTCGTTTATCGACGACACTTATCAGTTCTTTTATGCGAATCAGAGCACCTCTTGACCTCGGTCTGGCCATTCGTACGCGCCGACGAGAGCTCGGTTTAAGCCAGGCGGCCCTGGCGTCACGGGCTGGTGTCGGCCGTCAATGGCTGGTTGGGGTCGAACAAGGCAAGTCGAGCGCCGAACTTGGCCTCGTTTTGCGAACTCTGGGGTCCCTCGACCTGTCCCTGGCGGTGGCCGAGGCCGTCCCCTCGGACCGCGCCGTGGCGGTCGACATCGATGCCGTCGTGGCTGCCGCCGGCGCCCAGGGCAGGCGATGAGCGACGCCCTGGTCCTGGTGGCGGACGGCCAGATCATGGGCGAGATCCGTCAGGATGAGCGCGGCCGCCTGACCCTGGTCTACGACCGGGCCTGGCGGGGGCTGGCGCAGGCCTGGCCGCTGTCGCTCTCCCTGCCGCTGGTCGTCACCGAGCACGAGCATGGCAGGGTCCTCCCCTGGCTGCGTGGCCTGCTGCCCGACGATCCGACTGTCCTCGAGCGCTGGGGCCAGCAGTTCAACGTCTCGCCCAGCGATCCCTTCGCACTGCTGGGGTCGGTCGGCGAGGACTGTGCCGGCGCTGTCCAGCTCGTGCGGCCCCATCGCATCGCCGCCGTCCTCGACGCCAAGCCGATGACGGTCGATTGGCTCACCCGCAACACCATGGCCGATCGGCTGCGTGGCCTGCGCCGAGACCGTGCCGCATGGCGGCTGCCGCGCGATGCCGGCCAGTGCAGTCTCGCCGGCGCCACGCCCAAGACGGCGCTGTTCTTCAACGGCCAGCATTGGGGCCTGCCGTCCGGACGCACCCCCACGACGCACATTCTCAAGCTGCCGGCCGATCCGGCCGCCGGCGTGGTGCAGAACGCGTATCTTTGTCTCGCCCTGGCGCGGATCCTGGGACTGCCGACGGCGCGCGCCGCCGTGGTGCGGTTCGAGGACCACGTAGCACTTGCGGTCGAGCGCTATGACCGCGTGCG
>DATEIF010000378.1:0-3312 GCA_035279205.1 Vineibacter sp. | reverse complement strand
CGCTCGACCACGCGCGGGTCGCGGGTGAGGAAGCCGCCGTGCTTGAGCGGCGGGCGCAGCTCGGGCTCGTACCGGGTGAGCGCCTGCGAGATGCCGTGGCGCACGGCACCCGCCTGGCCCGACAGGCCGCCGCCGGTGACGGTGGCGACGACGTCGTACTGATCGACGCGGCCGGCGACCTGGAACGGCTGCTGGATGATCATGCGCTGGGTCGGACGCGCGAAATAGATCACCTGGTCCTTGCCGTTGACCGTGATCTTGCCGGTGCCGGGCTTCACCCAGACGCGGGCGACCGCGTTCTTGCGGCGGCCGGTGGCATAGGCACGGCCCTGGGCGTCGACTTCCTTGGTGCGCTGCACCGGCTCCTGCGACGACGACAGGGAGGCGAGGTTGGTGACGGCCTTGCGCAGGCCGGCGGTCGGAGTCGTGGGTTCGGCAGCCATCTTACGCGGCCCTCACGTTCTTGCGGTTCATGGCCGCGATGTCGAGCTTGGTCGGCTGTTGCGCTTCATGCGGATGCGCTGAGCCCTTGAAGACACGCAGGTTTTTCATCTGCTGGCGCTGCAGCGGCCCGCGCGTGATCATGCGCTCGACCGCCTTTTCAATCACCCGCTCGGGGTGCTTGCCGCCCAGGCGCTGCCCCATGGTGGCTTCCTTGATGCCGCCGGGGTAGCCGGTGTGCCAGTAGAAGACCTTGTCGCGCAGCTTATTGCCGGTGACACGCACCTTCTCGGCGTTGATGACGATGATGTTCTCGCCGCAATCGACGTGCGGCGTATAGGTCGGCAGGTGCTTGCCGCGCAGGCGGGTGGCGATGATCGTGGCGAGCCGGCCGAGCACCAGCCCGTCGGCATCGATCAACACCCACTTCTTCTGCACGTCGGCAGGCTTGAGGTTGAAGGTTTTCATTGGGTCCGATCCGAAAAAACATGCGGGCGTCCCGCAGGCCGCCCGACCGGGGCGCTCATTACGGCCCGCCAATGGAGCTGTCAAGCCATCCGATCCCGGCTGCGCTCAATCAGGCCCATAAAATCAAGCTTTTAGCGGTGAGGTATTATTTTACCCCACCCATCAACCGCTCCGCCGGAATGGCGTAGGTCACCGTGGCGTGGGCGATGGCCGCGTCCGAGCCATCCGACAGGAGGGTGAACTCCGTCACCGCCAGACGGCGCCCCAGCTTCAGCAGGCGACCTTGCCCGATCAGGTCCCGCCTGCCATCGCCCGCGCGCAGGAAATTCATGGTGAGGCTGCTGGTGACCGCCATGGCCACCGGGCCGATCTGGGCCAGGATCAGCAGATAGGCGCCGCAATCGGCCATCCACATCAGGGTCGGCCCCGAGACGATGCCGCCCGGCCGCAGGTGCTGCTCGCCGATGGGCATGCGCAGCCGGATCGATTGTGCATCGACGTGCTCGACCTGCAGCCCCAGGTGTTTGGCTTGAGGAAAGGATTCGTCGAGAAACTGCAGCAGCTCCGGCCCGCCCAGCAGCGGCATCATCGCCTCACGGTGGTTTGGAAAAGGCCAACCTAGCCGGCGCTGCCGGTCACAACAACAGAGCGTCTGGACGCCACCACGCACAAAGCCCCCTCAGGCGCAGTGGCGTCCAGCTCTCTCCCCCTGCCGTCTTCGGCCAGGCGCGTAATATCCCATCACCTAAAGCAGAGAGTCAACTTAACAATGATCTTGATATTCATGAAAATCAGATAATTAGAGTTTAATCTTAAACTTATAAATTAGCTTAATATCGCCAGATAAACCCATTGAAATCACGGCCTTTCAGTGGCGCACGCCGGCGTGGTGTGCGGTGCTCGGACGCTGTCGCGTATCGATGATGCGAAATTGTCGCCCTGCCGGTTCTGGACAGCGCCGTCGCCACGCCGGAAGATCGGACCGCACCACATGCCGGGCGCTGCCCGTTGGAGTTTGCCTATGACCGCCGCCCCTGCCGCCACCGTGAAGACCACTGCCCCGGGCCCCAACGAGCCGGTGCTGCTGCGCCAGGACGAGGGTCGGGTCGCGGTTCTCACGCTCAATCGGCCACATGCCATGAATGCCCTCTCGGGCGAGCTGATCGCGGCGCTGGACGCCGAGTTCGAGCGCCTGATGAGCGACAAGACGGTCAGGGTCGTCATCATCCAGGCCAATGGGCGCGCCTTTTCCGCCGGTCACGACCTGCGCGAGATCCGCTCCAGCACGGAATATGCGTTCCACTTCGACCTGGTCACGAAGTGCAGCGCCATGATGATGAAGATCCGCAGGCTGCCGCAGCCGGTGATCGCCAAGGTGCACGCGGTGGCGACCGCCGCGGGCTGCCAGCTGGTGGCGGCCTGCGACCTGGCCGTCGCGTCCAGCGAGGCCAAGTTCGCCACGCCGGGTGTGCATATCGGCCTGTTCTGCGGCACGCCCTCGGTGCCCCTGGGCCGCAACATCGGCTCCAAGCGCGCGCTCGACATGCTGTTCACGGGCGAGCCGGTGAGCGCCGACACGGCACTGCGCGACGGGCTGGTCAGCCGCGTCGTGCCGGCTGCCGAGCTCGATGCCGCCACCATGGCACTAGCGCAGCAGATCGCGACCAAGTCGCCTTTGGTGCTGGCCCAGGGCAAGGAGCTGTTTCACAAGCACATGGAAATGGATCTCGAGCAGGCCTATGCCTACGCCAGCGTCTTCATGGCCGGCGGCATGATGCGCGAGGACGCCAAGATCGGCATCGACGCCTTTGTGAACAAGAAGCCGCAGCCGGAGTGGACCGGACGCTGAGACCATGGACGGATCCCCTGCCCCGATCGCGCCGTCGCCGGTCGACCACGACCGCTACGACGATGCTTACCTGCGCCAGGTGCTGCGCGACGTGAAGACGATCGCGATGGTCGGCGCCTCGGCCAACTGGATCCGGCCGAGCTATTTCGCGATGAAGTACCTGTTGGACCACGGCTTCAAGATCTACCCGGTCAATCCGGGCGCCGTCGGTCAGCAGATCCTGGGCCAGACCGTCTATGCCAGCCTCGACGACCTGCCCGAGCGGGTCGACATGGTCGACATCTTCCGCAGCTCGGAAGCCGCCGGTCCGGTCACCGATGCCGCCATCGCCCACGGCGCCAAGATCATCTGGATGCAGCTGAGCGTGCGCAACGACGAGGCCGCGCGTCGCGCCGAGGCGGCCGGGCTGCGCGTGGTGATGAATCGCTGCCCCAAGATCGAGCACAGCCGGCTGATCGGCAAGCTCGAGTGGCACGGCATCTCAAGCGGCGTCATCTCGAGCAAGAAACGGCGGCTGTAGACTTTCTTGCTGGGAGCGCGGGCGTCCCGCCCGC
>DATEIF010000377.1:0-5911 GCA_035279205.1 Vineibacter sp. | reverse complement strand
CGATGAACTCGTGTGCCTCGGCCATTTTCGCCGCCTCGACCAGCTCGGCGTCGGTGGCATCCTGCTTGCCCACCCGCAGGTTGTCGGCGATCGATCGGTAGAACAGCGTGTTGTCCTGGAACACCACGCCGATGTTGCGGCGCAGGCTGGCGAGCGTCGCATCACGGATGTCGACGCCATCGATGCGGATGGCGCCGGATTGCGGATCCCACATCCGGTGCAGCAGCGCCATCGACGTGCTCTTGCCGGCGCCGGTCGGGCCGACCAGCGCCACGGTCGTGCCGGGCGCGACCTTCAGGCTGAAATCCTGCAGCGCCGGACGGCGGCCGTCATAGGAAAAGCTGACATTGTCGAATTCGACCGCGCCCTGGACACGGCCCAGCTCCTGGGCGCCGAGCTTCTCGCGGATCGTCGATTCGGTCTCCAGCACGTTGAAGAAGTCGGCGAGCGACGGCATCTCGAAGAATGCGCGGGCAACGAAGCTCGAAGCCTGCTCCATGCGCCCGATCAGCAGGGTGGCGAAGCCCATGAAGCTCACGATCTCGCCGACCGACGCCTTGCCGTTGAGATAGAGCCACGTGCCCAGGATGAAGATGGCCAGCACCGTCACGGTCGCGGCGGCGCGCGTGATGACACTGAGCACCGCCCACCAGTTCAGCACCGGGAACTGCACCGACAGCAGGCTGCGGATCGTCTCGTGCAGCATGCGCGTCTCATGCGACAGGCGCACGAAGCTCTGGATCAGATGCACGTTGCCGAGCGCGTCGCCGGCCTGCCCGGCGAGCTGGGAATGATACTCTTCCGCTTCGCGCTGCATGCGGTCGGTGCGCGAGACGATCCACGCATTGGCGACGGCGAAAAACACGATCAGCGCGATCAGCAGCATTCCCAGCCGCCAGTTCATGAACAGCGACAGCGGCAGCATCACGAACAACGCCACCGCCGTCGCCAGATGTTCGCGAAAGAAGTTGAGCCACAGGCCGAAGAGATGATCGATGCCCTGCAGCATGATCTTCAGCAGGCGGCCCGAATGCTGTGCGTTGTGAAAAGCGAAAGGCAGCGACAGCACGTGCTCGAAGTAGCGCGCCATGGCGGTCAGGCGATTGCGATGGGCCATGCGGTCGGCATAGAGCGACACGACGGCATTGGCGATGATTCCGCCGATGCCGACGACGATCCACAAGCCCAGGATACGCATGGCGTCAGCCCAGACGTCGGCTGCCGGGCGACCGGCGGCGCTGCTCAGCGTGTCGATGACCCGGCCGAACAGGACCGGCTCAAGGAACTGCAGGCTGGCGACGGCGATGTTGGCGATCGCCAATCCGATCGCCAACCAGCGCTCGGGCGCCAGCTGGCGCAGCACGCGGGCATAGATTGCGAGGAAACTCATGGACCACCCACCCCAAGCTTGCGCCCGCTACCGCGACCGTGGTCCCTGCTGCGTGCCCTCCTGGCCGGCGCGGGCGGCACGCGCACGCCAGCCGCCACCAGCAGCGAGCGCGCCGCCGCCTTGGCGGCGCGCGCCACTTTGGGATCGCCGTGCACCAGCATGGTCGCCATGGCGCCGTCGACCAGGATCATGATCTGCATCGCAAGGCCCTCGGCGTCCGCCACGCCGAGCCCGCTCAGGATCTGCCGGGCCCAGGCGCGCCGCTCCCGCTTGTACGTGGCCGCCAGGACGGACGCCGGGTGTTTCGGATCGCCCAGCTCGGTGACGGCGTTCACGAACGGACAGCCGCGGAATTTGCCGCTGTCGAACCAGCGCTCGAGCCAGTCGAACACGCCCAGAATCTGCTCGACCGACGGCACGTCGGACGCCGCCGTCCGTCGCGCCTGGTGCGCGAGGTAGGCGACGATCAGGTCATCCTTCGACGCAAAATAATCGTAGAGCGATCGCTTGCTGATGCCGGCTTCGGCCGCGATCATGTCGACGCCGACGGCGCGAATGCCCTGGTGGTAGAACAGCCGGTCACTGGTCTCCAGTATCCGCTGCGTCATCGGCGCCTTATCGCGTGGTCGTGCCGTCATGGCGGGGCGCGCCAGCAGCGCGCTACTTCGGAGTCAGGAACCGTTCGGCCAGGCGGGCGAAGAAGCTGGACCCGAACGGGATCGCCCTGTCGTTGAAGTCATAGCGCGGGTTGTGAAGGATGCAGCCGTCCTCGCCGGGGCCGTTGCCCAGCCAGACCATGGCGCCCGGCCGCGCATTGAGCATGTAGGAGAAATCCTCCGATCCCATGCCCGGCCGGATGTTGCGCTGGACGTTGCCCTCGCCGCACACCTCGGCCGCGACATCGGCGGCGAACATCGCCTCGTCGGCATGGTTCACGGTCGGCGGGTAGCCATGACGGTAGTCGACGCCGATGTCGATGCCGTGCATGGCGGCGGCGCCGACGCAGATCTCGCGGATGCGCCGCTCGACCATCTCGCGGTTGGCCACCGTGGTGGTGCGCACCGTGCCGCCCAGGTGCACCTCGGGCGGAATGACGTTGTAGGCCGAGCCGCCCTTGATGAAGCCGATGGTGACGACCGCCGAGTCGACGGGATCGACGTTGCGGCTGACGATGCCTTGCAGCGCCATCACGATCTGCGAGCTGATGACGATGGGATCGATGCCCAGGTGCGGATAGGCCGCATGCGCGCCGCGCGCGTTGATGCGGATGTCGAAGCGGTCGGCTGCCGCCAGCAGCGGGCCCGGACGGGTGGCGATATGGCCGATGCCGATGCCGGGCTTGTTGTGGATGGCGAACACCGCATCGCACGGGAACTTCTCGAACAGCCCCTCCTCGACCATCACCCGTCCGCCGCCACCGCCCTCCTCGGCCGGCTGGAAGATGAAGTGCACGGCGCCCTCGAAGTTGCGCGTCTCGGCAAGATACTTGGCGGCCCCCAGCAGCATCGTCGTGTGGCCGTCATGGCCACAGGCATGCATGCGGCCTTCGTTGGTCGAGCGGTGCGCGAAATCGTTGGCCTCCTGCATCGGCAACGCATCCATGTCGGCGCGCAGCCCGATGGCCCGCGGCGAGTTGCCCTTGCGCAAGGTGCCCACCACGCCGGTCTTGGCCAGGCCGCGATGCACCTCCAGACCCCATTCGGCCAGCTTGGCCGCGACGATGTCCGATGTCCGCTGCTCCTCGAAGCAGAGCTCGGGATGGGCATGGATATCGCGACGGATGCGCGACAACTCTTCCTGCAGCTCAAGAATACGGCCAATCACGGGCATGCCATCATCTCCACCACATCAACGCCTTCATCCTACGGGATACCGCGCACGGGATGCTACTGTGCAGACAGTCGATCGGGGATGAGTCATTCCGCGTCGGAAGGTCTGGCGCTGGCTCCTGGCGGGCCTTGCCGTGGTGCTTCTGGGAAGCAGCGGCTGGTTGCGGTCACACCGGCATGCCGCCACCAGGCTGTCGTCCCGAGCATAGCGAGGGATCTCCTGCGAACGGAGACTCTGCTCCCACGAGATCCCTCTCCCGAGCCTGTCGAAGGGCGCTCGGGATGACGACTGCTTCCATAAAACCGAGATGTGCTCTAGAATCCATCCATGCAGTTTGACGACGTTATTCTCGGCCGCCGCAGCATCCGTGGTTACAAGCCCGACCCCGTTCCCAGGGCACTGATCGAGGAAATCATCGGGTTGGCGATGCGCGCGCCGTCGTCGATGAACACCCAGCCCTGGAACTTCTACGTCATCACCGGCGAGCCGCTGGATCGCATCCGCGCCGGCAACACCGAGAGGAACCTGGCCGGCGTCCCCCATTCGCGCGAGTTCCGCATCGGACCGCCCTTTGCAGGTCAGCACCGCGACAGGCAGATCGGAGTCGCCAAGCAATTGTTCACCGCAATGGGCATCGCACGCGACGACAAGGAAATGCGCCAGGACTGGGTGATGCGCGGTTTCCGTCAGTTCGATGCGCCCGTCTGCGTGATCGTGACCTATGACCGCGTGCTGCACGGCAGCGATGACACGCCCTTCGACTGCGGCGCCGTGACGACCGCCCTGGTCAACGCCGCCTGGTCGCGCGGGCTGGGCGCCGTGATCAACAGCCAGGGGATCATGCAATCACCGGTGGTTCGCCAGTACGCCGGCATTGCCGACGATCAAGTCATCATGAAAAGCGTCGCACTCGGCTGGCCGGATGAAAGCTTCCCGGCGAACGCCGTCGTGTCCAACCGCAAGACGGTGGCCGAAGCGACAGTGTTCGTCGGTTTCGACGACTAGGATTGTCCAGCGCCCGCCCGATGGACTCACTGGGGACCGTGGCGATTGTCCCGATGCACAGTTGCGGTTGATTGCTACCGGCATCGGCGGGTAAGTCGGGTGCCGGAGGTTACGCCATGGTCGCTCTGCCGTCCCTCGCCGAACTCGATGCCGCCGCGCGCATCGTCTACGCCGCCATGCCACCGACGCCGCAATATGCCTGGCCGCTGCTGGCGCGCCGCACCGGCTGCGAGGTCTGGGTCAAGCACGAGAACCACACGCCGATCGGCGCCTTCAAGGTGCGCGGCGGGCTGGTCTACATGGACCGCCTGAAGCGCGAGCGCCCGCAGGTCAGGGGCGTGGTCAGCGCCACGCGCGGCAACCACGGCCAGAGCATCGCGTTTGCCGCCGCGCGTACCGGTGTTCGCGCCACGATCGTCGTGCCCCACGGCAATTCGGTCGAGAAGAATGCCGCGATGCGCGCCTTCGGCGCCGAGCTGTTGGAGCACGGCCACGATTTCGACTCGGCCAGGGAGGCCGCCATGGGCCTCGCCGCCGAGCGCGGCCTGGAGATGGTGCCGTCGTTCACCATGGACCTCGTGCACGGCGTGGCGAGCTACGGCCTGGAGCTGATGCGCGCCGCACCCAACCTCGACACGGTCTATGTGCCGATCGGATTGGGCTCCGGCATTTGCGGTGTGATCGCCGCCTGCCGCGCGCTCGATCTCAAGACCAAGGTGGTGGGCGTCGTCGCCACCAGCGCGCCGGCCTATGCCCTGTCCTTCGCCGCCGGCAAGGTCGTGGCGACGAACAGCGCCGACACTTTCGCCGACGGCGTGGCCGTGCGCGGCCCCGATGCGCTGGCGCTGGAGATCATCCGCAGCCAGGCCGATCGCATCGTTCAGGTCGACGATGCCGAGATCATGGCGGCGATGCGCATCTATTACGAGGACACCCATCAACTGGTCGAGGGCGCCGGCGCCTGCCCGCTGGCGGCCCTGCTCAAGGAACGCGACGCCATGCGCGGCCGCAAGGTCGGCCTGATCCTGTCCGGCGGCAACATCGACCGCCCGCTCTACGCCAGGATCTTGACCGCGGGCGGCGCGTAGCTGACGGCGGGCGGCGCGTAGCGATTACTCGGCCTTCCCCCGGAGGGGGAAGGTGCCCCGAAGGGGCGGAAGGGGGATATTCGAACAGACTCGGTCGAGCCGGTTGACATCGAATCCGCTGCAACATCCCCCTTCCGGCGCTTCGCGCCACCTTCCCCCTCCGGGGGAAGGTGGGAACCTTGCAACCTTGCATTCCGCTGGGCATTTATGTATGTATGTATGTAGCATGCATACATACGCGGCCAACCTGCTGGCGGCCCTGGCGGTCGCGATCACCGACGAATTGCATGTGCCGGACCTGTCGCCGAGCGCGGTGGCCGCGCTGCTGACGATCGCGCAGTGGGAGCCCATGGGCACCCAGGAGCTCGCCGGCGTGATCGGCCTGTCGCAATCGGCGGCCGTGCGGCTGGTCGACGATCTGTCGGCGGCGGGCCTCGTGCGCCGGCTCGACAAGAAGGGCCGTGCCGTCCCGCTGGCGCTCACGCCCGGCGGTCGGCGTCGCGCCAAGGCGCTGCAGGCGCACCGGCTCGCGGTGATCGAGCGCGCCCTGTCGGCGCTGGGACGCAGCGAACGCGAGGGCCTGGAGGCGGCGTTGCCC
>DATEIF010000376.1:0-4526 GCA_035279205.1 Vineibacter sp. | reverse complement strand
GACTGGCAATTCCAGAGAAGCGGCCAAACGGGTCGCAATCATTGAGGTCGATCAATGAAAATTGATGAATTATGATTTAATATCAATATATTATCCGTTGTAGATATCGTATTTAGTGATCTTTCGTGGCGCCTTCAGGTGGTCGCATCGGTAATTTCAATTATTAGATTAAATAATATTTCTTAACATCTGATATTATTATATATTTTTGGAAAATACTGACAAATCCGATGCAGGTAAGCATATCAAACTTTGCCGGGGGTGGGGGCCAGCTCCGTGGTGTCCAGGACGGCACCATCGGCGTCGCGGTGGGTTACGGTCATCTGTCCACTGCGGCCGTCGATCTTCACATGGCCGAAGAACGCCATGCCCTGGCTAGGGGCAACGTTCTGCCGGCCGGCGGGCGGCACGCGCTGGAAGATCACCCGGGGACCGAAGGTGCGATCGAGGTCCAACGCCCCGAAGCCGCCGGCATTGGCCGGGCCGGAAATGAATTCATAGAACGGCAGGAAGTCGCCGAAGGCGGCGTTGGCGGGGTCATAGTAGTGGGTGGCGCAGTAATGCACGTCGGCAGTGATCCAGATCACGTTGTGGATCCTCTCACGCCGGATGAATGACAGCAGGTCGGCGATCTCAAGTTCGCGGCCCAGCGGCGGTCCAGCGTCGCCGTTCGCCGGCGTCTCGGCGCGCGGGTCCGGGCTGTCATCCCAGCTCACCAGCCCCAGCGGCATGTCAGCGGCGATCACCTTCCAGGTCGCCGTCGATGCCTGCAGCGCGCGTTTCAACCACGCCAGCTGCGCCGGCCCCAGGTAGTCGGTCGCGGCGCTGCGCGTGGTCTCGCGGTTGGGGCCGTTGTCGGCGCGATAGGAGCGCATGTCGGTGCGAAAGAGGTCCAGATGCGGGCCGTAGGCGAACTTGCGGTAGATGCGCTCGGGCTCGTCGGGATCGAGGCGGATCGGGTTGTATTCCAGGAAGGCGCGGACGCCGCGCGCGGCCAGCAGGCCCACGCTCTTCTCGCGATAGCGGTCGTCGTCCTGAATGCGCTGGGCGTGGAACCAGTTGTCGCGCACCTCGTGATCGTCCCACAGCGTGATGGTCGGCACGGCGGCGTTGAGGCGCCTGACGTTCTCGTCCATCAGGTTGTAGCGATAGTTGCCGCGATATTCGTGCAGCGTCTCGGCGACCTTGGCTTTCTCCTCGGTGACGAGGTTGCGCCATATGCTGCCGTCATCGAGCGTCACATGGGACGGGATCGGGCTGTCGGCGTAGATCTGGTCGCCGCAATGCACGAGGAAGTCCGGATCGCTGCGGCGCATTGCCTCGTAAAGACGCATCCCGCCCCAGCCCGGATTGATGCCGAAACCCTGGCCTGCCGTGTCGCCGGTCCACACGAACGACACGTCGCGATGGGCGGACACCGGCGGCACGCGGAACGAGCCCGTGACCGGCACGCTCACGGTACGATAGTCACCCAGATCGAGGAACGTCACGCGATAGAATACGGTCTGGCCCGGTGCGATGCCGGTAATCGCGACCCGCGCCGTATAGTCGCTGACGTCGAGCGCGCTGGGGCCGACCAGGCGCCTTTTGTCGGCGAAGCTTTCAGTCGTGGCGTACTCCACGATCATGCGCGCCGGCCGGTCGGTGGCCGCCCACACCAGGGCACCGTCATCGCCGATGTCGCCGGTCTGCACACCGAAGGGAATCTGCGGCCGCATCCGGTCGGACGTCTGCGCAAAGACGCGCGGGGCAAAGGGGGCGGTGGTGCACAACGACAGCGCGGCCGCTGTGCCTGTGCGCAACAAGCGGCGTCGGCGGAGAGAGCGCCCATTCGGGCTGTTCATGGAGGGGCGTTCATCTGCTAAGGCACGCCAGACATGAGCCGGTGCGGCAACAGCGTCATGACGCACCGGTGACAGGTGGATGAATTCCCTCCCCCACGCAGTGGGGAGGTGGCCGAAGGCCGGAGGGGGACCCCACGTGGTCTTTGTTACCAGGACCACGTCGGCGCCCCTCCGCCCCTTCGGGGCACCTCCCCACTGCGTGGGGAGGAGAAGGCAGGAGGATCCGTGGAGTGGTCCGAAGACGGCATCGTGCTGGCGGCACGCCTGCACGGCGAGTCGGCGCTGGTGGTCTCGCTGCTGACATCAGGTCACGGCCGCCATGCCGGGCTGGTGTATGGCGGTGCTTCCACGCGCCAGCGGCCGCTGTGGCAGCCGGGCAACCAGGTGCGCGTCGAATGGCGGGCGCGGCTGGCCGATCATCTCGGCAACTTCAAGGGCGAGCTGCTGGCCGCGCACGCGGCCCGCGCGCTCGATGATCCTCTGGCGCTGGCCGGCCTGCTGGCAGCATGCGCTACGCTCGATGCGGCGCTGCCCGAACGCGAGCCGCACCCGGCCCTATACGAGGGCGTGTCGGCGTTGTTGAGCGCGCTGGGCCATGACGGCTGGCCGGCGGTCTACGTGCACCTTGAACTTGGCCTGCTGCAGGAGCTGGGCTTCGGGCTGGACCTCGAGAAATGCGCCGCGTCAGGCGTCACAGAGGAACTGATCTACGTCTCGCCGCGCACCGGCCGCGCCGTCAGCCGCGAGGCAGGTGAGCCCTATAAGGACAAGCTGCTGGCGCTGCCGGCTTTCCTGGCGGCGCGCGGCCGGGCGGACACCCCCAACGTGCTCATCGGACTGGAGCTGACGGGCTATTTCCTGGAGCGCCACGTCTTTTGGCCACACAACAAACCCTTGCCACCGGCGCGCGACCGGTTTATCGAAACCCTTCAACGGCTTAGCACAACAGATTGTGGCTGATTCGGCCACGAACCCCTCGATCTATGGCAAAACGAACCTCGACCGCGGCGCCGCCGCCTCCACCGCCGGCGCCCATCCGTACCGTCGCCCTGGGCTCGGCGCTCTCCGAGCGCTACCTGTCGTACGCGCTCAGCACCATCATGGCGCGCTCGCTGCCCGACGTGCGCGACGGCCTGAAGCCGGTGCACCGACGGCTGCTCTACATCATGCAGGAGCTGCGACTCGACCCGGCCGGCGCCTTCAAGAAGAGCGCCCGCGTCGTGGGCGACACGATGGGCAAGCTGCACCCGCACGGCGACCAGTCGATCTACGACGCACTGGTGCGCCTGGCGCAGGATTTCGCCACCCGCTATCCGCTAGTCGACGGCCAGGGCAATTTCGGCAACATCGACGGCGATAACGCTGCGGCCATGCGCTACACCGAGGCGCGGCTGACCGAGGTGGCGCAGGCGCTGCTGGCCGGCATCAACGAGGATGCCGTCGACTTCCGGCCCAACTTCGATGGCGCCGAGCGCGAGCCGGTGGTGCTGCCGGCGGCGTTCCCCAACCTGCTGGCCAACGGTGCAGCCGGCATCGCGGTCGGCATGGCGACCTCGATCCCGCCGCATAACGTGGGCGAGCTGTGCGATGCGCTGCTGCACCTGATCAAGGCACCCAACGCGCGCATCGAGACCCTGGTCGAGCATGTGCCGGGGCCGGATTTCCCGACCGGCGGCCTGCTGGTCGAGCCGCGCGAGTCTGTCATCGAGGCCTACAAGACCGGGCGCGGGTCGTTCCGCGTGCGGGCGCGCTGGGAGAAGGAAAGCCTGCCGCGCGGGCAGTACCGCATCGTGATCACCGAGGTGCCTTACCAGGTGGCCAAGGCCAAGCTGGTCGAGAAAATCGCCGAGCTGATCAACGCCAAGAAGCTGCCGATGCTGGAGGATGTGCGCGACGAGTCCGCCGAGGACGTGCGCTTGGTGCTCGAGCCCAAGACCGGCAACGTGCCGGCCGAGCTCCTGATGGAGCAGCTCTTCAAGGTCACGGACCTGGAGATCCGCTTCCCGCTGAACCTCAACGTGCTCGACGCCGACCAGGTGCCGCGCGTGATGGACCTGCGCCAGACGCTGCAGGCCTGGCTCGATCACCGGCAGGTCGTCCTGCAGCGCCGCTCACGCCATCGCCTGGCCGAGATCGAGCGCCGGCTGGAGATCCTCGACGGCTATCTGATCGCCTACCTCAACATCGACGAGGTGATCGCGATCATCCGCAACGAGGACGAGCCCAAGGCCGTCATGATGCGGCGCTTCAAGCTCAGCGACCTGCAGGCCGAATCGATCCTCAACATGCGCTTGCGCGCCCTGCGCCGCCTGGAAGAGATCGAGATCAAGAAGGAGCACAAGGAGCTCTCGCAGGAGCGCAAGGAGCTGAAGGCGCTGCTGGCCGACGACAAGAAGCAGTGGCAGTCGATCGCCGCCGACATTCAGGAGCTGCGCAAGAGCTACGGGCCCAAGACCGAGAAGGGCCGCCGCCGCACCGAGATCGCCGACGCGCCGCCGCCGGTCGAGGTGCCGATCGACGCCTTCATCGAGAAGGAACCGGTGACGGTGATCTGCTCGGAGAAGGGCTGGGTGCGCGCTGCCAAGGGCCACCTCGATCCGGCCGCCATCGCCGAGCTGAAATACAAGGAAGGCGATCGCGAGAAATTCTTCCTGCACGCGCTGTCGACCGACAAGGTGCTGG
>DATEIF010000375.1:0-9663 GCA_035279205.1 Vineibacter sp. | reverse complement strand
CACGGCGCGCAGCATCGGGCAGGCCATCGACGCGCCGCCGCCCCTCACCCGAACGGCGGCAGTTCGGGATGGCGCGGCAGGCCGTCGGCGAACAGCATCCACGGCAGGCGCCGCGACTCCCAGTAATGCAGTGCCGGCGGCATCGACTCGGGTTGATCCAGGCTCCCGATGGTGATGTCGATCAGGCCGGGGATGAAAGAAGCCGTGAAGCAGATCTGGGTGCCGCAGACCGGGCAGAAACCACGCTTGGCTTCCGGTGACGACGCGTAGTGCGTCAGCCGATCGCTGGTGAAGCTGACCTGCGCCTCCTGGAACATCGCCCAGGCGACGGCCGGCGCCGCGTGCGCCCGGCGACACATCGAGCAGTGGCACAAGGCGGCCATCATCGGCTCGCCGGTGATGCGGTAACGGACGGCACCGCACTGGCAGCCGCCCTCGCGTTGCTGGTCAGCCATGACCGTCTCCTGTAGCATACAGACTGTATGTACGCATAATAGATACAGGCTGTATGTATGGCAAGGACAAAAGTTGAGCAGCATGCGTTGACGCGGGCCGAGTTGCTGCGCCAGGGCCGCCAAATCTTCAGCACGGCGGGGTACGCTGACGCCGCGACCGAGGACATCGTGCGACAGGCCGGCCTGACGCGCGGCGCGTTGTACTACCACTTCCGCGACAAGCGGGCGCTGTTCGAAGCCGTGGTCGAGGACGTGGCGCGCGAGATGGCCGACAAGATCGATGCCGCGGCCATACCGGCCAAGAGCGCGTTCGACGGGCTGGTGCTGGGCACGCACGCCTTCCTCGATGCCTGCCTCGATCCGGCGGCGCGGCGCGTCTATCTGGTCGATGCTCCCTCGGTGCTGGGCTGGCATCGCTGGCGCGAGATCGACGGCCGGCACGGCATGCGCACCTTGCGCGTCGGCGTCGATGCCGTCTTGGCGGAGCGCCCCGATCGGGCGTTGTCGCCCGAGCCCGTGACCTACCTGCTGTCGGGCGCCCTCAACGAGGCCGCGATGTGGCTGCACGAGGCGAAGGACGAGGCGACGGCCCGCCGCGAAATCGACCGCATGCTGCTGCTGCTGTTCGAGCGCCTATTCGGCGGGCGCCGCAAGGGGCGCTGAGCGTCCCTGCCGCAGGCTCTGGACCGCCATCAGGATGCGCTCGGGCGTCGCCGGTGCATCGAGCGTTACCGGCGCTGCGTGGTCGGCGACGCTGGCGATGGCGTCCTTCAGCGCGGTCCACACGGCGGTCGCCAGCATCAACGGCGGCTCGCCGATGGCCTTGGAGCGGAAGATGGTGGCTTCGCGCGCCGGCGCATTCTCCAGCATCCGCACATTGAAGACCGGCGGCATGTCGCGGCTGCCCGGGATCTTGTAGGTCGAGGGCCCTGCCGTGCGCAGGCGACCGTCCTTGTCCCACCACAGCTCCTCGCAGGTGAGCCAGCCCATGCCCTGCGCGAAGGCGCCTTCGATCTGGCCGAGGTCGACGGCCGGGTTCAGCGAGCGGCCGCAGTCCTGCACCAGATCGGCGCGCAGCACCCGCGACTCGCCGGTGAGCGTGTCGATCGCCACCTCGGCGACGGCGGCGCCATAGGAGAAATAGAAGAACGGCCGGCCTTTCATCGCCTGCGGATCCCAGTGGATCTTGGGCGTGCGATAGAATCCGGTCGACGACAGCGACACGCGGCCCTGATGGCACAGCCGCGCCAGCTCGCCGAACGCCACGACGCGGTTGTCGCCCGGCCGCGCCACGTGCACGTGATTGTCGCGGAACGCGATCGCGTCCTCGGGTACGTCGAAATGGCCGGCGGCGAACGCGGCCATGCGCTGGCGGATGGTGTTGGCCGCCACAAAGGCGGCCCAGCCGTTGAGGTCGGAGCCCGTCGATGCGGCCGTCGGCGAGGTGTTGGGTACCTCGCCGGTCGATGTCGGCGTGACGCGGATGCGCTCGAGATCGACCTGGAACACCTCGGCGACGACCTGGGCCACCTTGACGAACAGCCCCTGCCCCATCTCGGTGCCGCCATGGTTCAGCCGGATCGAGCCGTCGCTATAAACGTGCACCAGGGCGCCGGCCTGGTTCATGCTGGGGATGTTGAAGGAGATGCCGAACTTCAGCGGGAACATGCCCAGGCCGCGCTTGATGACCGGGCTGGCGCGGTTGAAGGCATCGATCTCGACGCGCCGCTGCGCCCAGGACGACTCCTGCGTCACCTGCGCCACGCAGCGTCGGATCAGATTGTCCTCGACCTTCTGGCCGTAGGGTGTCTCGTCGTTGACGCCCTCGCCGTAGAAATTGACGGCGCGCACCGCCTCGGCCGTCTTGCCCAACACGTGCGCGATGCGGCCGATGGCGTCCTCCATCACCACCACGCCCTGCGGCCCGCCGAAGCCGCGGAACGCGGTGTTGGATACGGTGTTGGTCTTGCAGGCCAGGCCCGTGCAGCGGATGTGCGGCACCCAGTAGGTGTTGTCGACGTGCGTCAGCGCGCGCCCCAGCACGCCCGGCGTGAGATCGACGCTGTGCCCGCCGTTGGCCGCCAGGGTGACATCGAGCGCCAGCACGCGGCCGTCGTCGTCGAAGCCGACATCGTAGCGATAGAGAAAGCCGTGGCGCTTGCCGGTCGCCACCATGTCGTGGCTGCGCGGCAGCCGCATCTTCACCGGCCGGCCGGTCTGGCGCGCCAGCAAAGCCGCCACCGAGGCGACCCACGAGGCGTTGCTCTCCTTGCCACCGAAAGCACCGCCCATGCGGCGCACCATCACGGTGATCTGGTTGTAGTCCAGACCCAGGACCCGGCCGACGATGTGCTGCACCTCGGTCGGATGCTGGGTCGAGGAGTGGATGGTGACGTCGCCGTCTTCGCCCGGAATCGCCAGCGCCACCTGGCCCTCGAGATAGAAATGCTCCTGTCCGCCGACGCGGAAACTGTGCGACAGCCGGCGCGGTGCCTGTGCCAGCGCCGCGGCCGCATCGCCACGCGCCACGACCGACGGCGGATAGAGCAGCGAGCCCTTTTCCAGCGCCGCATCGATGGTGAGGATCGCGGGCAGCGCCTCGATGTCGAGGCCGACCTTCTTGGCTGCCGCACGCGCGGCATCCATCGACACCGCGGCGATGGCGGCGATCGGCTGGCCGACATGCTCGACCAGCCCATCGGCAAACAGCGGCTCGTTGCTGCTGCTTGGCGCGATGTCGTTGCGCCCGGGAATGTCGGCAGCCGCGATCGCGGCAACGACGCCAGCCGACGCGCGCACCGCGGACAGGTCGACCGACCGCAGCCGCCCGTGCGCGACCGGCGACAGCACCAATGCCGCGTGCAGCAGGCCGGATGGTTCGGCCATGTCGTCGATATACGTCGCCTCGCCCGTCGTGTGCTTCAGCGCGCTGTCGTGGCGTTGCGGGCTGTGCACGCCGCCCCTGGCCGTGCCTGGCGCCTGATCGGGATCGGCGGCGGTCATAGCTGATCGACCTCGACGATGGCGCCGGGTTGCGTGGCCCGCAGATACAGCCGGCGCAGCAGATTGCCGGCCACGGCCAGCCGATAGGCCGCGCTGCCGCGCCAGTCGTCCAGCGGCTGGAAGTCGTCGGCCAACGCCGCGGCGGCGCGCTCGACCGTTGCTTCGCTCCACCCCTGGCCGATCAGCGCCGCCTCGGCGCGAAGGGCGCGGGCCGGCGTCGCGGCCATGCCGCCGAAGGCCAGGCGTGCCGTGCGCACGACGCCATCCTCGATCCGCAATCGACAGGCGCCCAGCACGGCCGAGATGTCCTGGTCGCGGCGCTTGGAGATCTTGTCGACGTGAAAAAGCTCGCCTGCCTGCGGTACCTTGATGTCGATCGCCTCGATGACCTCGTCGGCGGCCAGCGCCGTGCGGCGATAGCCGAGGAAATAGTCGTCGATGCCGACCGTGCGCGGTCCGCGCGCGGCCGACCGCAGGTGGATCGCGGCATCGAGCGCCAGCAGCACCGGCAGCGTGTCGCCGATCGGCGAGGCGGTGCCGAGGTTGCCGCCGACGGTGCCCAGGGTGCGGATCTGGCGCGCGCCCAGCCGCCGCACCATGGCGCCGACGGGTTCCAGCGTGCCGCCCAGATACGGCAGCAGGTCGGCATAAGTCACTGCCGCGCCGATGCGCAGCCGCTCGCGCATCACGGACACCAGCTGCAGCTCGGGCACGCCGGCGACATGCACGACGTGCGCCGGCGTCTCGCGGTCGTGACTCACCCGCAGGCCCAGGTCGGTGCCGCCGGCCAGCAGCCAGGCATCGGGGAAGTCGCGGCGCAAGGCCATCAAGGCGTCCATCGACGCCGGCGCATCGAAGCGCGTGGCACTGTCGCGCAGCACCGCGGATGCGGGCGGTATCCTGTCCGGCGCGGGGACGGCGAGGTCATCCGACTGCTGCGCCAGCGTCAGCATCGCCGCGACGATCGGCCGATAGCCGGTGCAGCGACAGAGATTGCCGGCAAGCGCGTCGTGGATCAGTGCCGCCTCGGGCGGCTCGCCGCCGACCGCAAACGCGTACATGCTCATGATGATGCCGGGTGTGCAGTAGCCGCACTGCGTGCCATCGCCGTCCGCCAGCGCCCGCTGTACCGGATGCGGCGCGCCGTCGGCGGCGCGCAATCCCTCGACCGTGCGCACGGCGCGGCCGTGCACCTGGCCCATCATTACCAGGCAGGCATTGGCCGGTGCGCACGCCGGCCGGCCGCCGGCCGCCGATGTCTCGAACACCACGGTACAGGCGCCGCAGTCCCCCTCGGCGCAGCCTTCCTTGGTGCCGGTCAGGCGCGCCGACCCGCGCAGCCAATCCAGCAGCGTCATCGCCGGCGATATGCCGGCGGCCGTCACGGGCTGGCCGTTGAGGAGGAACGCGATGGTGTCGGACATGGTGTGCTCTTGTCGGAGCATAATGCGAAACTGGCTGCATTTGACAGCGACTCCCCGACCCGCTGCAATGGCGGGCTTTGCCGCGCCTAGCGCGCACATTGTTCATGCCGGGAGTCGCGATTGCCAAGAGCGCCCAAACGGGCCCGCACCACCCTCGCCGCCGCCAACCTGGAGCAGCTGGGCGCGTCGCGGCTGGCGGAACTGCTGATTGACCAGGCGCGCCACGACCGGCTGCTGCGCGAAACCCTGCTGCGCGCCCTGGCGCAGGCGGCGGGCGACGGCGAGCTGCACGACTATATCGACCGCCGCCTGCTGGCGCTGGCCCGCGGCCGCGAGGTCAATCGCGAGGGTGCTGTCGCCCTGGCGCACGAACTGGACGGCCTGCGCCGCGACAGCACCGACATCATCGCGCCGGCGCAGCCCGCAGCCGCCATCGGGCTGCTGCGCCATATGGCCGAGCTGGGGCCTGCGATCATCCGCCGCGCACCGCCGCCGCGCGATCAGGTCGGCGCCTGGCTGGCGGCGGTGCTGGCCGACCTCGCGCGCCTATGGGTCGATGTGCGACCGGACCTGCAGGAGGTTGTGGCTTTTGCCATCGATCGTGCCTTGCACGAGGACGATCCCTTTCACGATGTGATGACGGTCCTGGCGCCGGCGCTGGGCGCCGATGGCTTGCAGCAGGTGCGTACCAAGCTGAAGGCGGCGCTGAAGGAGCTGCCGGCCGAGCCCGCCGGCGGCCGCTGGGGCTCGGCCGGCAAGCCGGCCGTGCGTCCCGGCACGCGCGCCTCGCACCTGCGCCGTCATCTGGGCGAGATCGCCGATCTGCTGGGCGATGTGGACGGCTATATCGCGCTGGAAAAGGCGCAGCCGCGCGCGCATGTCAACGTGCGCGCCATCGTCGAGCGGCTGCTGAAGGCCGGCCGCGGCGAGGAGGCGCTGACGTGGCTTGACGATGGGCGGTATCATAACCGGCTGATCCCGATGCTGGACCTGCGATTGGAGACACTGGAGGCCCTGGACCGGCGCGACGATGCCCAGGCGCTGCGCTGGCAGCGCTTCGAGCGGCAGCTCGACCGCGACATGCTGAAGGATTACCTCAAGCACCTGCCCGACTTCGCCGACTTCGAGGCCGAGCGCCATGCCATGGACCACGCCGTGAGCTTCAGGGCGGCGACCGACGCGCTCGCCTTCTTGATGGCATGGCCCGATCTCGACAGCGCCGCGCGGCTGGTGCGCGAACGCGACACCGAGCTGGGTGTGGCGCCGCCGGAGATGCTGCTGGCAGCGGGCGAGGCGCTGCGCGACCGACACCCACGCGAGGCGGTCATGGCCCTGCGCCTGGCCGCCACCGGCGTCATGCGGCGCAGCCTGTCACATCTGCTCGAGAAGGCGGCGCGGGCGCTGGCGGACAGCACCACACTGGCCGCTCCCGAGACGGAACCGCATGCCGCCTTTGTCGAGCGACTGCGCGAAGCACACCCACGGCCTTGGAGCTTCTGGGACATTTACGACTCCATCTCTGACCCGAGTAGACCATGATCGATTTCAGTCTGACGCCACGCGAACAGGACCTGCAGGACCGCACCCGCGCCTTCATCAAGAACGCCGTGCTGCCCTTCGAAAAGGATGCGCGGCAAAGCCCGCATGGCCCCAGCGACGAGCTGCGCCGCGAGCTCAATACACTGGCCCGGCAAGCGGGCCTGCTGTCACCGCAATGCGATCCGCACTGGGGCGGGCTGGGCCTGAGCCATCGCGAGCGCGCCATCGTGTTCGAGGAAGCCGGCTACTCCTTGCTGGGCCCGATCGCGCTCCATTGCATGGCGCCCGACGAAGGCAACATGCACATGCTGGAGGCGGTCGCCAGCGACGCCCACAAGCAGCGCTGGCTGAAGCCGCTGGCCGCCGGTGACATCCGCTCCTGCTTCGCCATGACCGAGCAGCCGCCCGGCGCCGGCTCCGATCCGTCGGCGATGACCACCACCGCCGTGGCGGACGGTGATCACTTCGTCATCAATGGCGAGAAGTGGCTGATCACCGGCGCCAACGGCGCCGGCGTCATGATCATCATGGCGCGCACCATGGTCGACGGCCAGGACCGTGGCGCCACCATATTCATGAGCGACCTGCCGGCCGAGGGCATCGTGGTCGAGCGCACCATCGACACCATCGAAGAGTCCATGACCGGTGGCCACTGCGTGGTGCGCTTCAAGGATCTTCGGGTGCACCGTGACGACGTGCTGGGTGAGGTCGGCCGCGGCTTCCGCTACGCCCAGGTGCGGCTGGCGCCGGCGCGGCTGACTCACTGCATGCGCTGGCTGGGCGCGGCGCGACGCGCCCACGACATCGCCGTCGACTACGCCAACCGGCGCAAGGCGTTCGGCAAGACCCTGATCGAGCACGAGGGTGTTGGCTTCCAGCTCGCGGACAACCTGATCGACCTGCACCTGTCGCGGCTCGCCATCTGGCATTGCGCCTGGGTGCTCGACCAGGGCCGCGATGCCCGCGTCGAATCCAGTGTCGCCAAGGTCGCGGTCTCGGAAGCGCTGTTCCGTGTTGCCGACCGCTGCGTGCAGGTGCTGGGCGGGCTGGGCGTCACCGGCGACACGCTAGTCGAACGCATCTTCCGCGAGATCCGTGCCTTTCGCATCTACGACGGCCCGTCCGAAGTGCACCGCTGGAGCCTGGCACGCGGCTTGGCGGTCAAGGCCTGAGAACCGTCGTCATGCAGCGACCGCACGCCGATACGTTCGACGCCCTGCGCGCCCAGTTCCGCTGGGATATCCCGGCGACGTTCAATTTCGCGACCGATGTCGTCGATCACTGGGCGCGCGATCCGGCGCGGATCGCCCTGCTGTGGTCCAACGCCAACGGCAAGGAGCGGCGCTTTACGTTCGCCGAGATCGCTGATCTGTCGCGCCGGCTCGCCAACGTGCTGCGCGACGCCGGCGTCAACAAGGGAGATCGCGTCATCGTCATGCTGCCACGGCTGCCGGCATGGCACATCGCGATGGTGGCCTGCTTCCGCCTCGGCGCCGTACCCATTCCATCGATCGAGATGCTGACCGCCGATGACATCGCCTATCGCGCCGATGCGGCGGAGGCTGTCGCCGCCGTGACGACGACGGCGAACATCGGGAAGTTCGCCGCGTTGCCACGGATCAAGGCGCGGGTCGCTGTCGGCGGTGGCAAAGACTGGATCGACTTCGACGCGTCGATCGCGGCCGCAGCCGCCGATGATCCGGCCGTCACCGTCGCCGCCGAAGATCCGGCACTGCTCTTCTTCACGTCGGGCTCCACCGGCAAGCCCAAGGGCGTCCTGCACGCTGCCCGCGCGCTCTTCGCCTGGCGCAATGCGATGTGGTTCTGGCCCGACCTCACCGAGCGTGACGTGATGTGGTGCACGGCCGACACCGGCTGGGCCAAGGCCGGCACCAGCGTGTTGATCGGACCGTGGTCGTGCGGCACGGCGGTGGTCTTCCACGATGCGCCCTTCGATGCGCGCCGGCGGCTGGAGCTGATCGCGCGCTACCGGGTCAGCGTGTTCTGCGCGCCCAACACCGAGCTGCGGCGGTTGGTGCTGGAGGATGCGACTGGCATCGACCTCTCTTCGCTGCGCGTGTCGCTGTCGGGCGGCGAGAGCGTGAACCCTGAGATCATCGCGCGCTGGGAGGCGATGACCGGCTGCCGGCTGCTTGAGGCCTATGGCCAGACCGAAGGGCTGATGCTGGTCACCAATCATGCGCTGCTGCCGCCGCGCACGGCGTCGATGGGCAAGCCGTTTCCCGGCCTCGACGCCGCCGTGATGGCGGTCGATCGCAGCCGCCTGCTCGGCCCCGACGAGGTCGGCGTGCTCGTCATCCGCCAACCGCAGCCGATGCAGATGCTGGGCTACTGGCGCGATCCGGCGCGCACGGCCGGCGACCGCGTGATACTGGACGGTATCGACTGGCACCTGACGGGCGACCTCGTGACCATGGATGCCGACGGCTATGTGTTCTACCAGGGACGCGACGACGACATCATCGGCTCGGCCGGCTACCGCATCGGACCGGCCGAGGTCGAGAATGCGCTGATGCAGCACGATGCCATCGCCGAATGTGCTGCCGTGGCCAGCCCCGACGACGAGCGTGGCGAGGTGGTGAAGGCATTCATCGTGCTGAAGCCCGGCGTATCGCCCTCGGATGCGTTGGCTCGGGAAATCCAGGAGCACGCCAAGCAGGTGACGGCGCCGTACAAATATCCGCGCCGCATCGAGTTCGTCGACGACCTGCCCAAGACCCCGACCGGCAAGACCCGCCGCCGCGAGTTGCGCGACCTGGAGTACCGCCGCGCCGGGAAACTATGAGTCTCCCTCCCCAACGACGCTGGGGGAGGGGCACCTCCCCACTACGTGGGGAGGATCAGATCCGCTTCACCCGGTCGGACTTCAGGATGCGCTCGGCGGCCGGGACCATGACGGCACCGGCTTTCACCTTCGCTTCTGCCGCAGCCTCGGCGGTGCGGATCTCTTTCAGGCGCGCAATCACCGCATCGAGCATGGCCTGCGGCACGATCACCACGCCGTCGGCATCACCCACCACCACATCGCCGGGCGATACCGACACGCCGCCCAGCAGGATCGGCAGGTTGGTCGTTCCGGGTCCGGTGCGCGCCGGCGAGTTGGGCGAGATGCCGGCGCAGAACACCGGCAGACCGCTGGCGAGGATGCCGGCGCGATCGCGCGCCAAGCCGTCGGTGACGAACCCGACAACGCCCTTGTTCTTCATCATGCCGCAGACCAG
>DATEIF010000374.1:0-2827 GCA_035279205.1 Vineibacter sp. | reverse complement strand
TGTTGAGGCTCAGCGCCAGGATCAGGTTGATGCCGATGACGCTGACCAGGCTCGCGATATAGGCGCTCATCAGCCGCTGCTCCGCCCCAGCAGGCCCTGCGGGCGCACCATCAGCACGATGATCAGGAACAGGAAGCCGATCGCGTCGCGGTCGAAGATGTCGGCCAGGTAGATCGCACCGAACGCCTCGACCACGCCCAGCACGAGGCTGGCGACCAGCGTGCCGCGCACGCTGCCCAGCCCGCCCAGCACGATGATGGCGAGGGCCTTGTAGCTGACCGCGCCGCCCATCGTGGGCTCGACATAGTTGTTGAGAAGGCCGACCAGGCTGCCGGCGATGCCGGCCAGCGCCGAGCCGAACAGAAAATTGACGTAGCGCACCCGCACCGCGTCGACGCCGAAGCTCGTGGCCATCTGCGGGTCGCTCACCGTGGCCCGCCAGCCGATCCCGGCGCGCGTCAGGCCGGCGAACAGGCCGAAGCCCACCAGCAAGGTGACCGACGTGATCACCATGGCGATCTCGACATAGGTCAGGTTGATGCCGCCCAGACTGATGTTGGCGACGTACCAGGGGTTGTTGTCGAAGGCGATGCCGTAGGCGCCGAAGATCATCCGGAACGCCTCCTGCATCACGATGAAGAGGCCGATCGAGACGACCATCGGCACGAAGGCCTGATGGTGCAGGATGGGCTGGTAGGCCAGCCGATAGATGACGGTGCCCGCCAGCGCGCTCACCGCCGCCGCGACCAGGAAGCCGAGCGCCAGGCTGCCGGTCGCGTTGGTGACGGTGACCGCCATGTAGGCGCCGAGCGCGAAGACGCCGGCATGGGCGATGTGCAGGATGCGCAGGAGCCCGTAGACCAGGGTCAGGCCCACGGCCATCATGGCGTACATGCAGCCGTAGACCAGCCCCTTGACGATCAGCTCGACGAAAAGCATCGCCTAGGACCGCGGCAGGCGCCTACTTCGGCGGCGCCAGGAGGGCCTGGTCGTCGATGACCGTGACGCCCACGAACGCACCGTTCTTCACTTGCGTCACCTCGAGCGGCGAATAGAGCTCGCCCACCGCGCTGAAGTAGCCCAGCCGCCCGGTCAGCAGCGGGAAATCCTTGGTGGCGGCCAGGGCCTCGCGAATCTTCGCCGCATCGGTGCTGCCGGCGCGCTTGATCGCATCGGCCATCAGCATGACCGAGGAGTAGCAATTGGCGGAGACGGCCTCGGCATCGTAGCCGGCGCGCTTCTTGAATTCGGCCAGGTAGGGCTGGAAGTCCGCCGGCGTGGTGCGGCCGCGATCCATGCCGCCCACGATGTAGATGCCCTCGGTCGCGTCCTTGGCGATCTCGATCAACTTCATGGAGTCGAAGGCCTGCGCGGCCACGATCGGCTGCTTGAGGCCGCCGGCGCGCACCTGTGCCACCAGCGGGCCGCCCACGAAGTAGTAGCCGATGGCGTAGATCACGTCGGCATTGTCGGCCTTGGCCGATGCGACGATGGGGCCGAACTGACGCTCGCCCAGGCCGAAGGTGTATTCCTTGACGATGGTCAGGCCGAGCTTCTGCGCCTCCTCCTTGAAGCCGTCGGCGATCGACTGGCCGAAGTCGTTGTTCATCGTCAGCATGGTGACCTTCACCTTGCCGAACTTGTCTGCAATGAACTTGGCGGCACCCTTGCCTTGCGGCGGGCCGAGCTGCACGCCGCGGAAGGCCCAGTTGCCCTCCTTGGTAATGTCGGGATGCACGCCGTAAGCAGAGATGTAGGGGATGCGGGCCTGCTGGAACACCGCGGCCGCAGCGCGGGTCGGACCCGAATAGCTGCCGGATACGGCCGCCACGACCTTGTCCTGGCCGATCAGCTTGTTGGCGATGGGTACCGACTGGTCCGGCTTGTTCTGGTCGTCGTAGATCACCAGCTCGATCTTCTGGCCCAGCACCCCGCCCTTGGCGTTGATCCAGTCGCGCGCGATCTCGGCGCCGATCGTGGACGACTTGCCGTCGGCCGCCGCGGGGCCGGACTGCGGCGCGTGAAAGCCGATCTTGATCTGCGCGCTCGCGCTGCCGCCCAACAGCAGGGCCGCGACAGTCGCGGCAATGATACCCTTGCGCATGAGATCTCCCCTCACCCCGTTTGCAGCTCGGCACCGAACAGCGGATGGGCGGTCTTCGCCAAGGGATGGCGACGCCAGAACGCCTGCATGGTCAGAAACCGCTCCTTGAGCTCATCATAAGCACCGCGCGCGGGCACGGCAAAGCGATCAAGCAAGAGCTGGTCCATCAAGGCCGCCACATCAGGCGTCTCATGCGCCACCATGAACGCGTCCCGCACCGCCGCGGCCGGCGGGCCGGAGGCGACCAGCAGCGGCGCCAAGGTGGGCTCCGTGCGCATGATGACCCGCACCTGTGCGGTCAACGCCGGCGCGTGCCTGGACAGCAGGGCGAAGGCGTAGGAATCGAGGGGGGCAACCTCGGCTTTGCGCTCGGTCACCGCGGTCAGAGCCCCCATCGGCGTGAAGCGCGGCTCGATGATCTCGCGATAAAGCGGCGTGCCGGCGGCGTATGGCATGAGCGCATGCAGCAACGCCGCATAGCCTGACTGGGATTCGGGTGTCGTCAGGGCGAGGCGATAGCCGAACGTATCCTCGATCGTCTGGAACGGGCTGTCGGCATGGACGACGATGTCGCTCCAGTAGCAGGGACGCCCGCCATAGGCGGCGGGCGACGGCACCGGCGCCACGACCGCCTCCGGCTGCGGCGCGGCCAGGCTGTACGGCAGGCCGCACATGAAAACGGCTGCCTTGTCGGGCCGCCGCCAGAGCTCGGCGATCGGTGCC
>DATEIF010000373.1:0-3085 GCA_035279205.1 Vineibacter sp. | reverse complement strand
TTGAGCCCCCACGGATGATCCCCACTGACACAGCGCATTACCCGCGCAGCGGTGGCAAGGTGCCGGCAACGAGACGGACCAGTTCGCTCTGCCGCGTGGTGCCGGTCTTGGCCAGGATGCGGTTGAGATGCGTTTTTGCGGTTGCCCGGCGGATGCCGAGCCGCTCGGCAGCCTCATCCAGCCTGTCGCCGTCGATGAGGGCGTCCAGGACCTTGCCTTCGGCCGGCGTCAGGCCATAGGCGAGGATGACGCCTTCGAGGCGAGACCAGGGTCGGTTCCGTGGATCGGCGGCGAGGATCAGCGCCGCGACACGCCGGTCCATATCCAGACGATCGGCAGTGTGCTCCGAAGCCGGCACGATGCTCAGCACCAGCGGCCGCAATCCGCGCCGTGGCACGGCGAGTTCCGTTACGCCGCGATGATCGTCTTGCGCATCCGACAGCGCGCGTGCCAACGCCGCTTGCAAATCGGCATCAATCGCCGCGTCGCATGCTTCCACGCGCCCCCGCCTGACCGTCAACGATTGTCGTGACTCCAGCAGCGCTTCGGCGGCGGCATTGGCGAAGACCAGTCGACCATGCCGATCAACCAGCATGACGGCATGCGTGATCGCTGCCAGGCCGTCGCGCAGCGCTTTCTGCTGATCCGCCAGCACGTCCAAGCGGTGCGCGACATTCAGCGACCGCACCATGTGAGGCACCAGGCCTGCAAAGGCCGCGACCTCATCCGCCGTCGTCTCCGTGCCCTTGGGCCGCACGATCGACAGCCACGTGAACCGCCCGGTATGGCGATACACGGCGGCGCCGACCGCATCGTGGAAGCCCTGCGGCCTGAACCAGTCGTTGTAGAACTCGGTCCTGGTGAAATTTTCTAGGCGCATCAGTATCGATGTCGACACGGCACGCCCTACCGGCAGTCTCGACTTGATGCGAAACACCGGATCGACAAAGAGAAAGTGCTGGGAGTAGCGATCCGTGTAGGACGGATCGAGGCCGGTATGAGCGATCGGCACCGCCGTACTACGGACCGGATCGTTGAGCCACATACCGCCGGCGATTCCGTCCAGCTGCCGCACAAGGCGCATGAGCACGTCCTGCCATCGCGGCGGATCCAGGGCTGCATCCTGGATCAACCCGGCGATCTCCAGAACCTCGTGGCGCGAGAACGGCTCGATCACACCAACCCCTGCAGCGTTCTTCATCGCGACTTTCGTGAAGCGTGTGCTGCCGACCGCGGTGAGTCAACAGCAGGCTCCGCAACGGACGGTTCAGCGCTGGAAATCCTCGGGGAAATGGCGGATCGCGCTCATCACCGGATAGGGCGTGAAGCCACCCAGCGCGCAGAGGGAGCCGAATTTCAGCGTCTCGCAGAGATCGGCAACCAGCGCCAGATCGGCGGCACGGTCGCCGTCGCCGCGAATGATGCGGTCGATCACCTCTTTGCCGCGGGTCGAGCCGATGCGGCACGGCGTGCACTTGCCGCAGGATTCGATGGCGCAGAACTCCATGGCGAAACGCGCCTGATGCGCCATGTCGACGGTGTCGTCGAACACCACGATGCCGCCGTGGCCGAGCAGGCCATCGCGCGCCGTAAAGGCTTCATAGTCGAACGGTGTGTCGAACAAGGCGCGCGGGAAATAGGCACCCAACGGGCCGCCGACCTGCACCGCGCGCACCGGCCGGCCACTGGCCGTGCCGCCGCCGATGTCGTCGACCAGATCGCCCAGGGTCAGACCGAACGCGGTCTCGAACAGGCCGCCGCGCTTCACGTTACCGGCGAGCTGGATCGGCATAGTGCCGCGTGAGCGGCCGATGCCGAGCGTCGCGTATGCCGAAGCACCCTCGGCGAGAACGAACGGCACGGCCGCCAGCGACAGTACGTTGTTGATCACGGTCGGGCAGCCGAACAGGCCCTGATGCGCTGGCAGCGGCGGCTTGGCGCGCACCTGGCCGCGCTTGCCTTCGATGCTGTCGAGCAACGCCGTTTCCTCGCCGCAGACATAGGCGCCGGCGCCGACGCGGACCTCGAGATCGAAGGCGTGCGGCGAGTCCATCACCCGGGCGCCGAGATAACCCGCCCGCCGCGCCGCATCTATGGCATTACGCATGGTTGCGATCGCATGCGGATATTCGGAGCGGATGTAGACGTAACCCCGTGTCGCGCCCACGGCGAGGCCGGCGATCGCCATGCCCTCGATCAGCACGAAGGGATCGCCTTCCATGATCATGCGATCGGCGAAGGTGCCGGAGTCGCCCTCGTCGGCATTGCAGACGATGTATTTCTGCGCGGCTGTCGCCTGTGCCGCCGTGCGCCACTTCACGCCGGTCGGAAATCCGGCACCGCCGCGGCCGCGCAGGCCCGACTGCACCACCGTCTCGACGACATCGGCGGACGCCAGGGCGATCGCGCGCTCCAGGCCGCGCCAGCCGCCATACGCGCGATAATCGTCGAGCGACATCGGATCGATGACGCCGCAACGCGCGAAGGTGAGCCGCGTCTGGCGCTTGAGGAAGGGAATCTCCTCCGGCAGCCCGAGCCGCAGTGCATGCGGTCCACCCGACAGCAAGCCGGCATCGAGCAGCGACTCGACATCCTCAGGCATCACCGGCCCGTAGGCGATACGACCCGCCGGCGTGGCGACCTCGACCATCGGTTCGAGCCAATAGAGCCCACGCGAGCCGGTGCGCACGATGTCGGCGGCCAATCGGCGCCGGGCCAGGCCGGCCTGCAGCGCTTCGACAACATCCTCGGCACCGACAGCCAGGGCGCCGGCGTCACGCGGAACGAAGAGGCGAACAGACGGCATGACTACTTCCGCAGCTCATCGAGCAGCGCCAGCAGCCGCGCGCTGGTCAGGCGGCCGATGGGCTGATCATCCAGCAACGCCGTCGGCGCCGTCGCGCACAGGCCCAGGCAATAGACCGGCTCCAGCGTTACCGCACCATCGCCGCTGGTCTCACCCCATCCTGCCGCGAGCGCGGTCTGCACCTGTGCCGCCACCGCCGCTCCGCCCATCGACTGGCAGGCTTCGGCACGACACAGCTTCAGCACGTGCCGGCCCGCCGGTTCCTGCCGGAAGTCGTGG
>DATEIF010000372.1:0-12882 GCA_035279205.1 Vineibacter sp. | reverse complement strand
GGCTGGCGCTGCCGCTAGCGTACACGTGTCACGTTCGCGGAGGAGACCATCCCGCCGGACACCGAGATCGCGGATCGGTTGCTGGCCCACTTGCGGGCGGCCTTCGACGCTCCTGCGCTTGCCTATGCCGAACCGCCGCGGCGGATCACCGGCGGGTTCGAGACGGCGATCTTTCGCTTCCGCCTGTCGGATCCGCCACCCGAGGGCGCCGGCCCTTTGATCGTTCGGATCCTGCAGCCGCACTACAACCCGGACCAGATCCGGCTGGAAGCCGCAGCCCACAGCGCGCTCGCAGCCCTGGGTTACCCGGCGCCGCGTGCCGTGGTGCTCGGCACCGATCCCGCCATTCTGGGCGGGGCCTTCATGGTGATGCCGTTTGTGAATGGCTTGCCGTTGGCGAAGGGCATGGATGCGTTCGTGTCCGGCGCGGCGGTCAGCCGCGTGCTGCGTCTGGTGATCGATGTGCCGCGCGTTGTGGAGCAGATGGCGCGCGTCTGGGCCGATGCACAGGTGCAATTGCATGCGCTGCCCAGCGACACGATCGCTCGCGCCTTGACGGCTGCCGGCCTGCGGCCCGAGGCCTACACGTTCGAGGCGCGGCTTGCGACGCTGAGCCGCGACATCGATGCGCTGGACCTGGCCGGCTTGAAACCCGCCCTGGACTGGCTGGTGACGCATCAGCCGCCAGCCGTCGTCACCGCGGTCTGCCACTGTGATTTTCACCCTCTCAACATCCTGGTCGAGAGCGGCCGGATCACCGGCGTCATCGATTGGGGCAACGTCACGCTCGGCGATCCGGCACTTGATGTCGGCTCGACCATCGCCGCCATCACCACCACGCCGCTGGGCGTGGCCGCGCCACTGCGGCCCGTGGTGCGCGGATTGCTGTCGTACGCGCTATGGCGCTATCGCCGCGCCTATGGCCGGCAGCGCCCCCTCGACGCGGCGGCCGTGCGCTATTACCGGGTATTTCGTTCGCTGTGGCATCTGGTGGGCTCGTTGCGCAGCGCCCGACGCGGTGATGCCGCCGCCGGCGCGCACGCCCTGCCGGCCGCGCGGCGGCTGCTTGTCGCACGCATCCAGGCGCTGAGCGGGGTGACGGTGACGATCGACGCCTAGTACCGGCAATCGCTCGAATGTGAGTCGCGACTGTCATCCCGAGCGTAGCGAGGGATCTAGGAACGGCGCCTAGATCCCTCGCTACGCTCGGGATGACAGCTGTATCAGTGAACCGCGATTCCACGTACTAGCGCGACTCGGTCTTGGTATCGGCTGGCAGCAGAACCTCGAGCGCCTGCGCGGCCACATCGATCTCGATGGCGGCGTGGGCCTCGGGCATGGGGTTGTCGGCGCGCCACGCGCGATCGTCGATGTGAGCGTCGTAGCCACTCCAGGCCAGGCGCAAACTGCGGCCGCGATGCACGTCGGTCGGCGGCGTCGCCTCGCCGCCGTGCAGGCGCGTGGCCACATAGTCGATGAAATCGGCGCGGCGTTCTTCGCGCACCAGCGCGAAATCGAGCTGGCCGTCGCCGGGATCGGCGTTGGGTGCCAGATCCATGTTCGGTCCCACCGAGGCGATGTTCATGGCGGCCACCAGCAGGACCTTCCCGGATAGCCTCCTGCCATCGATCGTGCCGTCGAGCAGCAGCGGCGGATATTCCGACGCCAAGCCCTTCAGCGTGTGCACGTCGCGCTCCAGCTTGCTTTCGCGCGTTTCAGGCTTGCTCTGCGTTCGACCATCCCGTTCGTCGAGCACCGCCATCGCGGTGGCGAACAAGCCCAGGCCGACGCCTTCGATGAACCACGATTTGCCCCACGGTCCGGTCGCGACACCGACGTCCATCGGGCGGCGCTGGGCCCGTGGCCAGCTCTCGATCAGCTCGGCGGGCCCTCCACCGATTCGCAGGGCGCGAGCGATGTTGTTGGCGGTGCCCGTCGGCAGGATGGCGATCGGGACGTGCCGGTGGATCAGCTTCAGGGCGACAGCACCGACCGTACCGTCGCCGCCGGCAACGACCACGAGATCGCCGGGATCCTCGATGAACCCGCTCCAGTCGTCGTTCTTGGCAGCCTCGTGGACGACGTCGTGCCCGTGCTCCTGCAGCAGCCAGATCAGATGCTCGCGCGAAAACGCGTCGTCCCCGGCTGCGGGGTTATGGATCAGGCTGACACGCATGGCTCCCCGGTCGTCGCGGTAGTGACGGATCGACCGCCACAACGTCGGGCGCGTGACAAAAGTTGCCGAGGGCGGGATCCCCAGAAAAAACAAAACCGCGCCGGTAAGGGCGCGGTCCGTCTTAGCAGCGACTGTTTCCGACCATCACATCGTCGGTTGCGCCGGCCATTACACCGCCGGCTCGCCACCCGACCTATATGGTGGCTTATTGTGTCACCTTCAAGACAGCGCGGCGGCTATTTCAATGGATCTCCGGTTCCGGCACCGGGGCGCCGGCGTCGCGACGCAGGAAGTCGAAATCGCAGCCTTTGTCGGCTTGTTGCACATGGCGGGCGAACAGCCAGCCGTAGCCACGTTCGTAAATCACCGGCTTGGCCTGCCAGGCGGCGCGCCGGCGTGCCAACTCGGCATCGCTCACCTGCAGGTCGAGCGTGCGGCGTTCGACATCCAGCGCAATCAGGTCGCCCGTCTTCACCAGCGCCAGCGGGCCGCCGACATGGCTTTCCGGCGTCACGTGCAGCACACAGGCACCGTAGCTGGTGCCGCTCATGCGGCCATCGGAGATGCGCACCATGTCGCGCACACCCTGTTTCAACAGTTTCTGGGGGATCGGCAGCATGCCCCATTCCGGCATGCCCGGCCCGCCCAACGGACCGGCCTGCTTCAGCACCAGCACCGTGTCGGCGGTGACCTCCAGATCGGGATCGTCGATGCGGGCGGCCATGTCGTTGTAGTCCTCGAACACCAGCGCCGGTCCGACATGCTTGTGCAGTCGCGGCTCGGCCGCCGCCGGCTTGATGACGGCGCCGTCGGGCGCGAGGTTGCCTTTCAGGACCGCGAGCGAGCCGTTGGCCTTCAGCGCCTTGTCAGGGTCGAGGATGATCTCGGGCAGGAAGGTCTCGGCGCCGGCAATGTCCTCGCCCAGCGTCTTGCCGCTCACCGTCGGCACGCCGAGATTCAGCAGCGGTGCGAGCTTGGCGAGGAAGGCACCCATGCCGCCGGCGTAGAAGAAATCCTCCATCAGGTACTGTCCGGCCGGCCGGATGTTGGCGATCAGCGGCGTGTCGCGCGCCAGCTGGTCGAAGCGCTCGAGGTCGAGCTTGACGCCGGAGCGGCCGGCCCAGGCGAGGATGTGCACGATGCCGTTTGTGGACCCACCCAGCCCCATGAGCGCCCGGATGGCATTGTCGAACGACGCCCCTGACAGGATGTCGGAGGGCTTCAGATCCTCCCACACCATGTCGACGATGCGCCGTCCCGCCTCGGTCGCCATGCGCGCATGACCGGAGTCGGCGGCCGGGATCGATGACGCTCCGGGCAGGGTGAAGCCCAGCGCTTCGGTCACCGACATCATGGTGGCGGCGGTGCCCATCACCATGCAGGTGCCGAAGCTGCGCGCGATGCCGTCCTCCATCTCGTCCCAGTCGTCGTCGGAGATGGCGCCGGCCTTCTTGTCGGCCCAGTACTTCCACACGTCGCTGCCCGAGCCCAGCGGCTTGCCGCGCCAATTGCCGCGTAGCATGGGGCCGGCCGGCACGACGATGGCCGGCAGGTTCATGCTGATGGCGCCCATCAGCAGGCCGGGAATGTTCTTGTCGCAGCCGCCCAGCAGCACGGCACCGTCGATCGGGTTGGCGCGCAGCAGTTCCTCGGTCTCCATCGCCAGCAGGTTGCGATACATCATGGTCGTGGGCTTCATCATCGGCTCGCCCAGCGACATGGCCGGCATCTCCAGCGGAAATCCGCCGGCCTGCCAGATGCCGCGCTTCACCTCCTCGGCGCGCTGGCGCAGATGCACGTGGCAGGGATTGGCCTCGGACCAGGTGTTGATCACGCCGATCACTGGCTTGCCCGCCCAGTCCTGGCGCGCGAAGCCCATCTGCTTGGTGCGCGAGCGATGGCCGAACGCACGCAGGTCCTGCGCGCCGTACCAGCGGTGGCTGCGCAGCTGTTCGGCGGTCTTGCGGCGGCTGCTCATGGCTTCCTCTCGTGTGGCGATTGGCATGCAGCTTAGCGGCACCCTGCGAGGCGACAAGGTTTCATGCGCCGCGCAGCGCGGCGCCGACGATATCGTGCAGGAAATCGCTCACCGCGGCGATCGCCGGCTGCCGGCGCAGATCGCGATGGACGATCAGCCAGAGGCTGCGCACCGGCGGCGGAATCGGCGCATCGATCGTCTCGAGGTCGCTGAACACACGTTGCACGTAGCGCGGCAGCACGCCAAGGCCGGCACCGCCGCGCACGAGTGCGATCTGTGCCAGCAGCCCGGAGGTGCGGATGGCCGGCGCTCGGTCGGGGAAGGCGCGGACCAGCCATTGCGCCTCAGGCAACCGGGTGCCGGTCGGGTCATGGCTGATCAGCGGTGCCTGTCGATCCGCCGCGGTCAACGTGAGCCCGCGTGCACGAAAGAGTGCGAACGGCACGTCCGCGATGCGCCGCGCGACCAGCTCACCGTGCTCGGGCCGCGCCCAGCGGATGGCGACCTCGGCTTCGCGACGCGCCAGGCTCAAGACGCGATCGTTGGCCACCAGCTCGATGCGCAGGCTCGGATGCCGTTGGCGCAACGTTGCCAGCCGGGGCGCCACCACCAGGCTCGCGATGGCTTCCGTCAGGGTGATCCGCACGTCCCCTGCCACATCGGACCCGCCTGTACCGGCAGACCGGCCGAAGGCGTCGGCCGCCATCTCCATCTGTCGAGCCGCTTCGATAAGGCGCACCCCGGCGGCCGTCGGCGTGTAGCCCGTGCGCGTGCGTTGCACGACGGCGGCGCCAAGGCTGCGCTCGAGCGCTGCCAGGCGTCGCGCGACGGTGGCATGGTTCAGGCCGAGCTCGCGAGCCACGGCACTCAGGCTGCCGAGCCTGGCGATGGCGGCGAAGGCGCGCACGTCCTCCCAGTCCGGCATCGATGTGCGTTTTTGCACAGGCATGGATCGATCTTGCCGAATTCTCACAGGGCCCGCCAGTCCTCAGACTTGGGGCCACGGTCCGCGCTGAGCCACCTCGGTGCGGGCAGCAGGGACCGATGGTCATGAAGTTCGGCATTCACAGCGCGTCATGGTTCGATGCTGCCGATCCTGCCGCGGCCTTCGAGCGGGTGAAGGCAACGGCACAGTGGGCAGAGGCGCACGGCTTTGCCTGGTTCTCGATCATGGATCACATGATCCAGATCCCCGGCGTCGGCGCGCCCGATCAGCCGGTGCTGGAGGGCTGGACTGTTCTCGCGGCGCTGGCCGCTGTCACCAGCCGCATCCGTCTCGCCACCCTGTGCACGGCCGTCGGCTATCGCAATCCCGCGCATCTCGCCAAGATCGCGGCGAGCGTCGATCTGATCAGCCGAGGTCGGTTGACGCTGGGCATCGGTGCCGGCTTTTTCGAGGATGAATACAAGCAGTATGGTTGGGTGTTTCCGCCCCGGCCGGCGACGCGCATCCGCCAGATGGAGGAGGCAATCCAGTTGATACTGGCGATGTGGACCCAGCCGCGCGCGACATTCCACGGCCGCTATTTCCGTGTCGAGGATGCGATCCTCGAGCCGAAGCCGGTGCAAAAGCCGCGCCCGCCGGTGATGATCGCCGGTGGTGGCGAGCAGATGACACTGCGCGCGGTGGCCCGTCTGGCCGATGCCTGCAACATCGCCCGCGGTGACATTGCGGAGCTGCGGCACAAGCTCGCCGTGCTGCGCGAACATTGCGACGCGGTGGGCCGCGATTACGGCACGATCGAAAAGACCCATGTCCAGCGCTGGCTGCTGGCTCGCGACGCGACGGCGCTGGCGGTGAAGCGCGAGCGGCTGGTAGCCCAGGGGCCGTTGAGCGGTTTTGCCGGTACCGTGTCCGAGGCCATTGATCTGATCGGGCAATACCAGGATGCCGGCGTCGACCTGCTGATCCATAGCGATCGACAGAGCGACGCCGAGACCCGAGAGCTCCTCGTCACGGATGTCATGCCTCACTTTGCGGCGCTCTCCTCCTCCCCGCTCTTGCGGGGTGAGGTTTGAACGGCCTGGAGGACAGAGGATGGTTGCCAGCGACAGCTTTGCCGAGTTCCTGCGTGAGCAACTCGCGCCGCTGGGCCGGGTCACCTTGCGCCGGATGTTCGGCAAGACCGGTGTGTTCTGCGACGGGCTGATGTTCGCGATGGTGGCGGACAACATGCTCTATCTGCGGGTGGATGATCACAACCGGGCGGCCTTCAAGGAGGCCGAGGCCTCCCCACCCCTCAATTACGAGAAGAAGGGCTGTACGATTGACCTGTCCTTCTGGCGCGCGCCGGAGCGGCTGTTCGACGAGCCCGAGGAACTCGTCGCATGGGCGCGCATCGCGCTCGCGGCCGCAAGCAGAGTCGCGGCGAAGAGGGGGCGCACAGCGTCCCGGCGACGATGAAGCCGGCGCATCGGTGGAAGGTGCGTCAGGTCCGCGGCGCTTTGGGCTGACCTCTGCGGGCAGGGAGCTTTTTTGCCGAAACCGTCGCGGCGACATCGATACCCAGCTCGACCCACCGCGCCAATGCCTTGTCGGTGCGATAGCCCTCGGGATCGATCAGCACGAAGCCACGGGTGCGCCGACCGCCGATTTCCAGTGGGCGCACGTGCGGCTGTGCCAGCATCCGCTCATAGGCCTCGGCCCCGGTTCGGACCATGAGCGCGGAGCCGCTCACACCGCAGCACATGCTGCCGTTCACCATGAAGACGAGCGCGCCCATCATCCTCTTTTCGCTGACGCTCGACCGTGCCGCGAGAATGTGCCGAACCTGCTGGGCTGTCGTCTCGTCGTAGGCCATCGCCGGACCGTTCTATGCAGCGAGGATCTTCGCCAGCCGCTCGAAGCACGCCTCCCAGCCGAGGCTGTTGCCGGCAGTCGCCTCGCGCGACGTGAAGCCCGCGTGCCGCAATGTTATGCGCGTCCCACCGTCGATGGGTTCAAGAAGATAAGTCACCGTCGTCGGCGCATCGGGCGCGCCGACCCGATGCCACGTGTGCACGAGCTTGCGCGGCGGATCGACTTCGAGGAACTCCCCCTCCAGCGTGTAGGGATGCCCCCTGCCCATGCCCGAGGCCTTCCAGCGGCCGCCGACGCGCACGTCGCCGACCCATTCCCGCGTGTCGAAGACGCCCGATCTCTCCCACCAATTGACGATCTCCTTGGAGGCGAGGGCCTGGAAGACCCGTTCCGGTGGCGCGGCGATCTCGACACTGGCGAGGATCAGCCCTTCGGCGAGGTCGGCGACGGCGCGCGCCCGGCTGCTGTCGATGCTCATCACGTGCCCTCCAGGTTACGCTTTAAGCGATCAAGGCTCGTCTGCCAGAACGATCGATAGCCTTCCAGCCAGCCCGCCACGTTTTGCAGCGGTACGGGGTCGATCGCGTAGAGGCGCTCGCGGCCAAGGCGCGTTTCGGTGACGAGCCGTGCCTCCTTCAGAACGCGGACATGCTTGGAAATAGCTGGCCTGCTCTGCCTGAAGTCGGCTGCCAGCGCACCCGCATTGACGGGGCCCGCGCGCAGGCGATCAAGGATCGCGCGGCGTGTGGGATCGGCGATGGCGCGGAACACGGTGTTGCCGGATCGGGCAGGGGCCATGGTGGGTGACTAATATGTTCCTATATGGTTACATATATTGACGGCCGGTGCATGTCAACGTCGGGTGGATTGAACGCCACGCCGCCGCCCGTGGCGGACACCGGCTTGCGGGGTGTGGTGCATGGCGGCATCGTAGGTACGACCGGTTATCCGCAGGGGTATCTGATGAAGATCGTCTGCCGCGAACTGACGCCTGATCGATGGCCCGATGTCGAAGCGCTGTTCGGCCCGCGCGGCGCATACGGCGGCTGCTGGTGCATGTACTGGCGCTCGGCGAAAGGCGAGAAATGGCCGGACGTGCAGGGTGACCCCAACAAGCGGCGGTTCCGCAAGCTGGTGCGTGACGGCAAGGCGCATGGCGCGCTCGCCTATGCCGGCACGGAGCCGGTCGGGTGGGTGTCGTTCGACCGCCGCATCGACTTCGACCGGCTCGACCGAGCGCCGAGCCTTGCGTGCGGCGACGCCGAGCGCGTGTGGTCCGTGCCATGCTTCTATGTGAAATCGGGCTGGCGCGGCAAAGGCGTCGGCGATGCGCTGCTGGCCTTCGCCGTGAAGACGCTGAAGCGCTACGGTGCGGACATCGTCGAAGGCTATCCGGTGAAAGTCGCTTCAGGCGCAAAGGCGCCTGCGGCTTTCGTCTACACCGGGCTCGAACCGATGTTCGCCAAGGCAGGCTTCACCAGCGCCGCGGTGCGCGAGCGCGGCAAGCAGAGAGTCAGATTGACGTTGAAGTAATCGTCATCCCGAGCAAGTGCCTGTCATCCCGAGCACAGCGAGGGATCTCCTGATGCAGGCGCACGGTGCGTCATGCGTCTGAGATCCCTCGCTACGCTTGGGATGACACCGTGCTGCACGCACCACGCTGTCACTTCCGCAGGATGTCGGCGACCTCGCGCAGCTGGGTGCGGGCGCGCAGCAGGTAGAAGCCCTGCGCCACCAGATGGCTGGGCAGGAACTGCGAGTCGGCCGCGCCGTTGACGACCACCCAGGGCTGCAAGGTGGCAGCGGTGCGGAATGTCTCCATCAGCTGCGCCCATGGACCCGTGAGATCTCGCTCGCGCAGCACGGTCTGGTAGTCGTTGCCCAGCTCCTTCAGCAGCATGTAGTAGGCGTAGAGTTGGCCCTTGTTGGCGTAGAACAGGTTGTCGGCATAGAAGTCGAGCAGATCGCCGCCATGATCGTGGATGTGACGGTCGATCTGCGCCGAGGTCGAGCCAATGTCGCTGGCCACGCGCTCGAGGAAGGCTTGCAGGTTGTCGGCGCGCCGCTCAAAGCTCGCCTGGTTGGCCGCCAGGCGCTTGTTGTAGGTGATCAGCGCCGCGCGGCCGTCGCGATACTGCGACGTCGCCGTCACGCTGGGCCAGATCGACATCGAGGGCGTCCATACCCACTGCTTGGGGTCAGCGTTGAGGCGTGCCGCGGCGCGATCGAGGTCGGGGTCCTGCGGGCTGGAGCCGCGCGAGCGCGCCAACTGGTCACGCATCTCGACGGCAAAGCGGGCCAGCGCCTTCATGATGCCGGCCTGGTAGTTGGGCATGTTGTCGAGCCAGGCGCCGGGCAGGAAGAATGGGTCCATCGGCGTCCAGTGATGGTCGTCGACCTCGCGCGTGATCAGCGCCGCCGCGATGGCAACGGCGCGGCTTTCGCCAGGCTGCACGTTCTGCGGCTCGAAATCCGGCCGGTCATCGATACGGTGCAGCCACAGCCCGCCGCCGCCGTAATAGAGCACCGGGATCAGCACCAGCACGAGCACCAAGCGTTTCCAGCGGCCCTTGGGAACGAGCGCCGTCCAGACGCCGGACAGCGAGATCTTCGGCCGCCAGCCGAGCGCGCGTCGCCACCAGGGTTGTGCCAGCCGGGGTTTGGCGTCATCGGGCTCGAAGGTCATGCGTCCTCGTCAGGCAGTGGGGCGGTGGCGCGGAGCCGGATGGCGTGCACTGAGTTTAGCACGGGTATACCGATATGGGATGTGTCCAACCGTTGCGCCCTACGCGCACGCACGGCCATGATCGCGCCTTGTTCACGTCTCTGGGGAAACGACATGGCGCTCGATCCGACCATCCGCAAGCTGCTCGACATGGCTGCCGCCTCGGGTCGGCCGGCGATCAACAGCCTGCCGCCGCCTGCGGCACGCCAGATGATGCGCGAGACGCGCGCGCCGGTGCAGGGTGCGTTGCTTGAGAGCGTGGTGGCGGACGACCGGCGGATCCCCGGTCCGGCGGGCGATATCCCGGTGCGGATCTATCGTCCCCGGTCGGCGGCTGCGGCGGTGAAACTGCCCCTGCTGGTTTACTTCCATGGCGGCGGCTGGGTGATCGGCGATATCGAGACGCACCACACCATGTGCCAACGCCTCAGCGAGGCCGGCAACCTGGTTGTGGTCTCGGTCGACTATCGCCTGGCGCCGGAGCACCGGTTTCCGGCATCGGTGGATGATTGCTGGGCCGCAACGGTATGGGCCAGTGCCAACGCCGCGTCGATCGGTGCCGAGGGATCGAAGATCGCCGTCGGCGGCGACAGCGCCGGCGGCAACCTCGCTGCCGTCATAGCACTGATGGCGCGCGACCGCGGCGGTGTTCAGATCGGCTTCCAGCTGCTGCTCTATCCCGCGGTCGATGCATTGGCGAATACCGGATCGCTCGCCAAGAATGCCGACGGTTATCTGCTCACGCGCGAGGCGATGGTCTGGTTCTATGATCACTACATTCCCGATGCGGCCGATCGCAGCGACTGGCGTGCCTCGCCGCTGCGCGCCCGCACATTCGCGGGCCTGCCGCCGGCCATGATCGTGACGGCAGGGTTCGATCCGCTGCTCGATGAAGCGCGCCTCTATGCCGACCGGCTGGCGCATGACGGCGTGACGGTCGAATATGTCGAGCACGGCAGCATGATCCATGGCTTCCTCGGTATGCCGGGCGTGCTGCCGCAGGCGCGCCGCGGCCTGGCCGTGGCCGGCCAGGCGGTGCGTGAGGCACTGGTCGACGGCGCTGCGTAAACAAGGAGAGCTGACGTGCCCCTCGATCCTGAAGCGCAGGAGTTGCTGGAGCTGCAGGCCGCAGCGGGCCGGCCGGCATGGACATCGATCGGTCCGGTTGCGGCCCGCGTGCAGTTCGCCGAAACCAGGACCACCTCCGGCGGTCCGCGTCCCGACACCGTGAGCGTGGCTGACCACGTGATCGTGCGCGACGGGCGGCGGCTGCCGGTTCGCCTGTATCGCCCGACCTCGGTGTCGCCCAAAGCGCTGCTGCCGACCGTGATCTGGGCCCATGGCGGTGGCTGGGTGCTCGGCAGTATCGAAACGCACGACGGCACCTGCGGCCAGCTCGCGGCGCAGGCAGGCGTTGCCGTGCTGTCGGTGGACTACCGGCTGGCGCCGGAAGCGCCGTTCCCGGCTGCGTTCGACGATATGGTGATGGCGCTCGACTGGGCCAGCCACGAAGGCGACAGCATCGGCATCGATCCGCATCTGCTGGCGCTGGGTGGCGACAGCGCCGGCGGCAATCTGGCGGCGTCGGCGGCGTTGTGGGCGCGCGACCGTGCCCTCAACAATGTGCGCTTCCAGTTGCTGGTCTACCCGGTGGCGGATTGCGTCACCACCACGGCCTCGTACGCGCGGTTCGCCGACGGCTTCGGCCTCACGCGCGAGGCGATGCAGTGGTTCATCGACCACTACGTGCCGCAGGCCGGCGATCGCAGCGATTGGCGCGCTGCACCGCTGCGTGCACCCACCATCGCCGGTGTCTGTCCGGCGATGGTGATCACCGCCGGCTATGATCCACTGCGCGATGAGGGCCGCGCCTACGCGCGTCGCCTGCGCGATGAGGGCGGCGGCTGCGACCACGTCGAATTCGGCGGCATGATCCACGGGTTCTTCGGCATGAGCGCCGCCCTGCACGGCGCGCGCCGCGCCATCGCCACGGCGGCGCTGGCACTCAACGAGGCGCTGGTGGACCGCGCCGAGTGACGGGCACCGATGGTGCGCACACCGTTGTCGCGCGCCGGTTCGCAGATGTGGAGGGAACCATGCCGAAGCATCCGGGTGTTCATCTGATCGGCAGTGTCGCCATGCCGGACGCCGAGTCGGTGTTCCGGGCGGTGGCGGGCGAACTGGGGCCGTGGCTGCGGCGTATCCCCGACGGCGAGACCGGTGCGCGCCATCGCTGGATCTACTGGCAATACGAGATGCTGAGGCAGCATCCCGACATGGAGATCGATCCCACGATCGCGCCGATGCCGTTGCCGCAGTGGGACGGTGTCGTGATCCGTCACATCGAGCAGGTGCGCTTCAAGCCAGGAGTCGATCCGGCCACGGTCGTGTTCGAGACCGGCTATGCGCCGGCGGCGATCGAATCCTATGCCGTGTTCAAGCGCTTGCGCGATACCGGTGCGATCCCACGCGGCGTGCGCTTCCAGGTCGCGCTGCCCACCGCCATGGCTTCCGGCTTCATGTACGTCAGTCCCAAGGCGCTGGACGACTATCTGCCGGTCTACGAACGCGCGCTGTTCAAGGCGCTCGATGACATCCTGGCCGCCGTGCCGCACGGCGACCTCTCGATCCAATGGGATATCTGCCAGGAAGTGCTGGTGTTCGAGAACTACTTCCAGCATCGGCCCGGCGACTACAAGCAGCGCATCTTCGCCGAGTTCGCGCGCCTGGCCGCGCATGTGCCCGACGACGTCGAGCTGGGCTATCACCTCTGCTACGGCTCGCCGCGCGATGAGCATCTGGTGATGCCCAAGGACACCGCCATCCTGGTCGAGATGGCGCGCGGGCTGCTCGACGCATTGCCGCGCCGCCTGGATTTTCTCCATCTGCCGGTGCCCCGGGATCGCACCGACGATGCCTACGTGGCGCCGCTGCGAACCATGAACCTGCCCGACAACACGGCGCTCTACCTGGGCCTGATCCATCACGACGATGCCGCCGGCGACCAGGCCCGCATCGCGGCGGCGTCGAAGATGGTGACGGGATTCGGGATCGCCTCCGAATGCGGATGGGGCCGCACGGATCCGGCACGGGTGCCTGGCCTCATTGCCGCTCATCGCTCGGCAGCAAGAGCGCTTGCCATCGATTGATGTTGCTATTTGCTACTGATGGCCATATATGTTGCTTATTGCAACATATCGATG
>DATEIF010000371.1:0-2401 GCA_035279205.1 Vineibacter sp. | reverse complement strand
GGCCGCGCCGCCACCGGCCGCTGCGCGGCGGCGGGTTTGGCGGTGGGCACATGAGGGCGGGCTTGTTGTCGGGTGGCTTGCGCCCATCCTTCGGCAGCCGGTCCACCTGTCCACAGCAACAGCGCGGCGACAGCCGGCAGCACGACATGTCTCATGTATGTGGTCTCCCCACGCGGCGACCCAGGCCGTCGGCTTGGTTAATGGATCGTGGGCGAGCCGGCAAGCGTCGGCGTGCCCTTCTCCCCGCGAAGGCGGGGAGAAGGTGGCGCGAAGCGCCGGATGAGGGGCTTCGTGGTCGTGCAACGCGCGAGGTTGCTGGGCAGGCAATCCCGATGATGAGATGTGCAGCAACACTGCAATGCCCCTCATCCGCCCTTCGGGCACCTTCTCCCCGCCTTCGCGGGGAGAAGGAAGACCTGCCATGCGTTGACCGGATCGGCCGCCGCCCTATAGTCCGCCCGACATTCGAAGGATCCCAAGGAGACAGCCATGTCGCTGTGGAACGAGCGCGCGGCAGCCGCGCGTGACATGCTCGCCAAGGTACGCGATATCGAGACCGGTGAGGGCGTCACGCGCGAGGCGCTGGCGAAGATCGGTCAAAAACTGACCGAGTTGGCGACACAGACCGAGCTCTTTCCGCTCGAGCAGTTCCCGGTGCGGGCCGACGGCGGCATCTACCGCATCTCGGAGGACCCCGATCACCGTTTCGCGCTCTACGCCTCGGCCGGCCTGGAAGGCAAGCTGGTGCCGCCGCACAACCACACCACGTGGGCCTGCATCGCAGGGGTACACGGCCAGGAGCACAACGTGCGCTACAGCCGGGTCGCCGATGGGCGCAACGATCCGGAGTTCATCACGCTGGAGCGCGGCGGCGAGAGCACCATCGTCAAGGGCAACTGCATCGAGTACCTGCCCGATGACTTCCACACCATCCAGGTACCGTCGGGCGGCGCGCCGGCACTGCACCTGCATCTCTACGGGCTGAGCCTCGAGCATCTGCCCGACCGGGTGACGGTCGACCAGGAGAGTGGCCGCGCCATGCGCTTCATGGCCAAGCCCAAGATCCTGACGCCCCTGGTATCGGCGGCGGACATCAAGGCGGCGCTGGGCACCGATGCCGAATTCGCCTTCTTCGACACGCGCGAGGAGGGTGAGTTCAACGAGGGCCATCCGCTGTTTGCCACGCCGCTGCCGCTCTCCAAGCTGGAACTGCGGGTGCGGGCGTTGGTGCCCAACCCCGGCGCGCGCATTGTCCTGATGGACAGCGGCGAGGAGGGCCAGATGGGCCGCGCCAACCGCGCCGCCGCCCGCCTGTCGCGCTGCGGCTACAACAACGTCGCGGTCGTGGATGGCGGCCTGAAGGCCTGGCGTGACGCCGGCTACGAAGTGTTCGGTGGCGTCAACGTGCCGAGCAAGGCCTTTGGCGAGGTGGTCGAGCACGATTGCGACACGCCGCGCATCGACGCCGCCGACCTCAAGAAGCTGGTCGACGAGGGTACCGACCTGGTGATCCTCGACAGCCGGCCGATGGACGAGTTCCGCAACATGTCGATCCCCGGCGGTATCGACTGCCCGGGTGCCGAGCTGGTCTATCGCGTGAAGGATTTCGCGCCCAATCCGGAGACCTTGGTGGTCGTCAACTGTGCCGGCCGTACACGCTCCATCATCGGCGCCCAGTCGCTGATCAATGCCGGACTGCCCAACAAGGTGATCGCGCTGAAGAACGGCACCATGGGCTGGCACCTCGCCGGCCTGCAGGTGGCGCGCGGCCGGCATGACACCTACCGCGGCCAGAGCGCCGCGGCGGCGGGCTGGGCCAAGGAGGCTGCGGCGCGCGTGGCGCAGAAGGCCGGCATCCGGCCCATTCCCATGTCGGCGCTGCGGCGGATCGAGGAGGAGGCCACGGCCGCTGGCGGCAGCGTCTACAAGTTCGACGTGCGCGACCCGGCTGAATATGCCAAGGGCCACCTGATCGGCTTCCGGCATGCCGCGGGCGGCCAGCTGGTGCAGGCGACCGACCAGTATGTCGGCGTGCGCAACGCCACGATCGTGCTGCACGACAATGACGGCGTGCGCGCCATCATGACGGCGCACTGGCTGACGCAGATGGGCTGGCAGAAGGTCCATGTGCTGAAGCACCGGCCGATGACCGACGAGATCGAGACCGGCCCGGAGCGCCGCGCCGTCCCGGGCCTCAACCGGATGACGGTGTCGACCATCGCGCCGACCGACCTGAAGACGATGGTCGATGCCGGCGAGGTGCTGGTGATCGATCTCGACACCTCGCTGCGCTATCGCGACGGCCACGTCCCCGGGGCCTGGTTCGCGGTGCGCGCCGGCCTCGGCAAGACGCTGGCCGACATGCTGGCGCAGACACCCACGGCCAAGCACGTCGTGCTGG
>DATEIF010000370.1:0-13488 GCA_035279205.1 Vineibacter sp. | reverse complement strand
ACAGAGACCTTCAAGATCGTCTCGGGCATCCTGAAGCGCGATTTCTTCCATGGCGGTGAGGTCATCCTGCGCGGCAAGCCGATCCGCTACCTCACGCCCGCGCCGGCGGTGCGCGACGGCATCGCCTACATCACCGAGGATCGCAAGGTCGAGGGCTTCTTCGAGACCATGTCGATCGCGCGCAACGTCTATATCGGCCAGCTCGCCAAGCTGCGCAACAAGGGCGGCTTGATCTCGAATGCGGCCGCCAAGGTGTTGGGCGAGACCTGGGCCAAGTCGCTCAACATCCGCGCCATCAGCGCCGACGTGAAGGCGGTCGAACTGTCGGGCGGCAACCAGCAGAAGATGGTGATCGCCAAGTCGCTGGTGCAGGAGCCGGAGCTGGTGATCTTCGACGAGCCGACGCGCGGCGTCGATGTCGGTGCCATCGCCGAGATCCACCGCCTGATCAACGACCTCGCCGACCAGGGCAAGGCGGTGGTGGTGATCTCATCCTACCTGCCCGAGGTGATGGCGCTGTCGGACCGCATCCTGGTCAGCCGCCAGGGCAAGGTGGTCGAGGAATACTCCGCGCTCGAGGCCACCGAAGAAAAGATCATGTACGCCGCGATTCACTGAGACGCATGAAGATTTCACCACAGAGGCACAGAGAACACAGAGGAGCACAGAGAAGGACTCCGGCATGCGCCGAAGGTGCGCAATCTCATCATCTCTGTGTATCTCTGTGTCCTCTGTGCCTCTGTGGTGAATCTTCCAACAATGCTCACTCGGGCTTCAGGCCGGCGGCGTCGACGATCTTCTTCCACTTCACCGTCTCGGCCGCGACATGGCGGGCGAGATCGTCGGCCGTGCCGGGCAGCGGCACGGCGCCGACGTCGCGGATCTGGCGCTGCAGGTCGGCCGAGCGCACGCCTGTCACGACCGCTTCGCTCAGGCGGCTCACGATCGGCTGTGGCGTGCCGGCCGGCGCCGAGACGTAGAGCCACACCACCGCGTCATAGCCCGGCACCGCCACCTCGGCGATCGTGGGCACGTCGGGCAGGTCGGGCGCCCGCGTCGGCGAGGTCACGCCCAGCGCCCGGATGGCGCCGCTGCGGATGTGCGGCAGGTGGATCGAGATGCTGTCCATCGCCGAGGGGATGCGGCCGGCCAGCAGGTCCTGCAGCAGTAGCGCGCTGCCCTTGTAGGGCACGTTCTCGACCTCGATGCCGGTCATGGTCTTGAACAGCTCCATGCCCAGGTGCGTGGAGCTGCCCAGGCCCGCCGAGCCGTAGCTCAGGCTGCCGGGTTTGGCCTTGGCGAGCGCGATGTACTCCTGCACGGTCGCGGCCGGCACGTCGCGATGCACCAGCAGAACGTTGGGCACGCTGCCCACCAGTCCCACGGGCGCGAAATCCTTGGCCGTATCGAACGGCATGTCCTTGTAGATGAACTGGTTGGTGACGGCAGTGCCCAGCGTGCCGAACAGCAGCGAATAGCCGTCGGGTGCGGCGCGTGCGACCTGGGCGGCGGCGATGTTGCCGCCGGCGCCGGGGCGGTTATCGACGATCACGTGCGCCTTTAGCGCCGACGCCAGGTGCGAGGCCACGATGCGCGCCAGGATGTCGGTGATGCCGCCGGGCGCGAAGCCCAGCGTGAGCTTGATCGGCTTGGATGGATAGGCGTCGGCGGCAAGGCCGGCGCGCGACACGAAGGGCGCGGCGAGCAGGGCGGCGCCGCTGGCAAGCAGCCGCCGACGGGCGAGGGGAGGAGTCATGAGTCTGGTCCTGCTTTGATGTGTCGTTCGAGCCAAACCGTCATCCCGAGCGTCAGCGAGGGATCTCCCGAAAACGGAGACTCCTGTCGCGGGAGATCCCTCGCTTGAGGCCGTCGAAGGGGCGCTCGGGATGACGAGTGTCAGCCGGCGAGCAGCTGCTGGGCGTCATCCAGGGTCACGACCTTCTCGTCCAGCAAGCGCGCGGTGACGGCGTCTTCCCAGCGATGGTCGGGCAGGCTGAAAGGATCGGCGTTAACCAGGCGGTGGTCGATCACCAGGCGTGCCAGCAACAGGCGGCGCGCATCGCCGCCTTGTGCGCCCAGCCGCGCGCCCTCGGCCGCCATCAGCGCGGCGCTGGTGGTGTGGTAGAGGCCGCTGGCCGCGTGCCGGCAGGACGCCTCGGCGTCGGGCTGGCGCGCCACTGTGTCGGCGAAGGCGACGGCGCGATCGACCAGCTGCGCGATGCGGCTGCGGAACTGGCCGGGGATCGGCGCGTCGGCGATGTCCTTGCGCAAGGCCTCGGCCAGCGCCTCGTGCGCGCGCTCGCGGCCGACGGCGCGGCGTACGATGTCGAGTGCGTTGACGCTGCTGGTGCCTTCCCACAGCAGGCCCAGATGCGCATCGCGCACCAGCTTGGCGTTGCCCCAGTCCTCAATGTAACCGTTGCCGCCGCGCATCTCCATGGCGCCGGTCGCCACCGTGACATTGTCGCGGCACGAGCGGTATTTCAGCATCGGCGTCAGGATGCGCAGCTGGCCTTCGTCGCCGCGCGTCATCGCCACCGCGGCGGCCACCGCCATGGTCAATGCCTGCTCGGTGGGCAGCATCAGCTTCACCAACTGACGGCGCGCCATGGGATGCTCGATCACCGTGCGGCCGAACGTCGAGCGGTGGCGTGCCACCTGCAGCGCCTCGTTGAGGCAGCGCCGCATCATGCCGGCGGCGCGGAAGCCGTGCGACAGCCGCGACAGGTTCACCTGGTCCATCATCTGCTTCAGGCCGCGGTTCTGTTCGCCCAGCAGGTAGGCGACGGCGCCCTCCATGATGGTCTCGCCGGCCGCCATCGAGCGCGAGCCCAGCTTGTCCTTCAGCCGCACGGCGCGGTAGCGGTTGCGGCTGCCGTCATCGAGCCGCCGCGGCATGGCGAACAGCGACAGGCCGGCATTGCCCGCCGGTGCGCCCTCGCAGCGTGCCAGCAGCAGCACCACGTCGTGATCGACGCAGGAGCAGAACCACTTGTCGCCCCACAGCTCCCAGTGATCGCCGGCCGGCCTGGCGGTGAGCGCGTTGCCGGAGACGTCGGAGCCGCCGGCCTTCTCGGTCATGAACTGCGCGCCCTTCAGCAGCGTGTCCATGTCCTGCGAGATCATGCGCGGCACGAAGCGGCGCTTCACCGCTTCGTCCGCGTACTTCTGGATCAGCATGGTCGAGGTGTCGGTGACCGACAGCGGGCAGAGCAGCGCGAACTCGGCCTGCGCGAACAGGTACTGGAAGGCGTATTTCACCAGCGGCGTCACCGGCGTCGGCCAGCCCAGCACCGGTTTGTGCGACATGGCGTGCAGGCCGAACTCACCGAAGCCGATCTTCTCCATCTCGCGATAGGCGGGGTGGTACTCGACCCAGTCCTCGTCGCGGCCGAAACGGTCGCGGTAGTGCAGGATCGGCGTGCGCTTGTCGGCCTGCATCGCGAGCTCATCGAGACGACCGCCGGCGAGGCCACCCAGGCGCTCGAAGTGCGGTGCGAAATGCTCAAGCGCCGCCGCATCGAGATGCAGCGCCAGCAGGTCGCGCAGCGACCGGTCGATGGACCAGAAGTTGAGGCCACGGCAATCCGGCGCGATCAGGTCGGAGCCCGATTTCGGGCGTTGGGCGGCGGGCTTGGCGATGGCGTTCATGGTCGTTGCCTCGGCTTGGTTCTGGCGAAATCTACGATCAGGCATGGCCCATGGACGGCGGCGCGACAATCGACTATTGCGTCATCTGAGTTGAGGTAAGATCAATACAGACATGGCCTCGAGACTGCCGCCGCTGACTGCCTTGCGCGCCTTCGATGCCGCGGCGCGCCGGCTGAACTTCGCGCGCGCCGCCGAGGATCTTGCCGTGACGCCGGGTGCCGTCAGCCGCCAGATCCAGGCGCTGGAGGAAACCCTGGATGTGGCGCTCTTCGTGCGCGGCAACCGCAACGTCGCGCTGACGGCGCGCGGTCGGGCCTACGCCCGCGAGGTACGCGATGCCTTCGACCGGCTGGTGCTGGCCACCGAGCAGGTGCGCGGGCGCGACCGGCACGGGCCGCTGTCGATCTGCGCCTATCCGACCTTCGCCATGCGCTGGCTGATGCCGCGCTGGCGGCGCTTCCACGACATGCATCCCGACATCGACCTGCAGCTCACCACGTCGCTGGCGCCGGTCGACATGGCGCGCGACGGCTTCGACGCCGTGGTGCGCATCGGCGATGGCCATTGGCCGGGCCATGGCGCGGTCTGGCTGGCGCCGGTCGAGGTGTTCCCCGTCTGCAGTCCGCAGCTTGCCGCGCGGCTGCGCCGGCCGGCCGACCTGCGCCGTCACGTGCTGATCCACAACGATCCGCGGCCGGACGACTGGCCGCGCTGGCTCAGCGCCGTCGGCGTCACCACGATCGACGCCACCCGCGGCCCGCGCTTCGAGACGATGAGTCTGGCCTTTCAGGCCGCGATCGAAGGCGTCGGCGTGGCGATGGGCGTCGGCTGCCTCGTCGCCGAGGACTTGGCGCTGGGCCGCCTGGCGCGGCCGCTGTCATTCACCCACCGCAGCAAGCGCGAGTTCCACCTGGTGTATCCATTGTCGCGGCAATCCGATCCGCGGCTGGCGGCATTCCGGGCGTTCCTCGCGGCGGAGGCCGAAAACCCTGGGAGCGCCGGCGTCTCGCCTGCATAAGGCGAAAGCTATGCTCTCACCTGTGCGCTCCAGGAGCGCCGAGACACACAGCGGCATCAAGAGCTTTAGCGCCCCATCCGTTGCCCGTGGACATGCTAAAAGGCATACTGCCAGCATGACGAAGAAGGATAACCATGACGCCTATATTGCCGCCGCACCGGAGCAGTTTCGCGCCATGTTGGGTCAACTGCGTGCCCAGCTATCACGGGCACTACCAGACGCCGAAGAAGTCATGAAGTATGATATGCCTGGATTTCAGATCGAAGAAACGATTATCGCGGGCTATGCAGCCTTCAGTAAACAATGCGGTCTATATGTTGACCCGGGTGCAATTGCTGCCCACGCTGACGAGATCGCTTCTTTGAAGCTCAAGGCAACTAAGACCGGCGTTACGTTCTCGGTGAGTAGGCCTATCACGAATGAACTAGTTGAGAAATTGGCAGTTAGTTCGCGCAGCAAAAAGGGATTTTAGCGACTGTCTTCGGCAACCCAAAACTCGGTTTGCAAACCGGTGCAAACTCGAGTGGGTCATTTGGACTTGAAGCGTTCGGCCAAAGCGGACATTAGCCAACCACATTTCGGATGCAGTTGGGCTCATCGCCGTCATCCCGATGCCATCGGAATTAACGGGTCCTGACCCTAGCGCCGAGACATGAGCGGGCGAGACGCCCGCGCTTCCAGGGAAGACTACGCGCGCCAGGCGCCGTTCTTGAGCACCAGCCGCAGGGTCTTGCGCTGGCGCGTCTTGGCGCTCGTCTCGGTGATCACGATGGCCTGGCTGTCCGGTGCCCACGCGACGTCGTACGACACGTCGGGATCCTGGTTGGCTTCCCACGCGACCTTCTCGGGCGTGGCGCGTGTCGGGGTGATGCGGACCACTTCCAGAGTGCGGCCGATCAACTGCGAGTCGTGCCAGGACAACGCGCGACCGCGGTCGGGGGACACCGCCGGCCGCTCGATCATCGTGGTCATGGTGCCGCTGGCGGCCGAGATCAGGTAGTGGTAGCTCTCCTCGTATTCCTGGACGCGCACCACGTAGTAGCCGATCGCGGGCAGGAAGGCCTCGAACAGATGGGCGCGCCGCGCCTCCGTGCCCAGGCTGCCGTAGTCGAACAGCTTCAGCACCTTGTCGTTGCCGACCGCCAGCATCAGGATCGGACCGGTGCGCCCGACCCGCTGCACCGGCTGCGGCGGCCGTCCGTTCGAGATCGGCAGCGGCGGAACGGCGCCCAGCCGCTGGGCTTCTTCCGTCCAGTCACGCTCGGGCGTGATCGGCGCGATGATTCCCTCATGCCCCTTCACCGCCTGCGCCAGCGCTTGCGGCGATGCCCAGCCGCCCGGATGGCCTTCGTCGATCACCGCGTTGTGGCCGGCAGCGAACGGCGGCGTGTGCGGGGCGGCTGGTTGCTGAGCCACCGCCGTGACGGGCAGGGCCAGCGCGGCGAGGGTAGCGATGATCGCCGTGCGGCGGGGATGGATGCGCGACATCGATGGCTCCGTTGTCGTTGCCTAGCGTACCTTGGCCGCCAGCGGTCCGTCGCGCCGGATCAGCGCCGCGATGCGCGTGTACGGCAGCGACACGGTATAGGGTCCCGAGACGTACGGGCCGACCTCATAGGTGTTGAACTCGATGTCGATCCTGTCGGCGCGCGCGACCCAGCGACGATCCTGCAGCAGCAGCTTCAGCAGCTTGGGCGGCTCCAGGGACTCGTCGAAGCCCGGCTGCTCGCGAAACTGCCGGCGCAGGTCGGCCTGCACCAGCGGCAGGATCTTGCTCTCGAAGCCGCGGACGAAGATGTCCGTGGGGGTGATCAGCCGGCCGGTCGGAACATCGACCATGAGCGTCGAGAGGTAGCCGACCGGATGCGCGCCGCCGAGATAGACGTTGCGGGCAGCGATGATCGTCGCCAGCCGGGGAGTCGCAAACAGCAGCGTGTAGTCGAGCTCGCGGCTCCAGCGCTGGGTGCGGCCGGCAATCGCATCGCCGGCGTCAGGCCTTTCGAACATCGCGTTGGCTGCCTCCGCGAGCAGCGCGTTGGCCTGCTTGTAGTCGATTCCGGGACGTTCGAAGCGCGGATAGACGGCCGAGAACGCGTAGCGGATGCCAGGCACCGCGCCGCTCTCGGTACGCGCGTGCTCGGAGATGTAGGGATAGTTGTCGCCCGTCGGCAGGGCGCGCAGCCATTCCGTGCGCCGATGCGTGCGCGAGAGGATGCATTCCTGCCGGCCGAGCGGATTGCTGCTGCTCGCGCCTTCCACCGTCTCGACGGCGCAGACCCGGTTGTGCGCGGCGCGCCATGACTCCTGGTCGGTGCGCAGGTGATTGCGGGCCGGCGCCGGCAATGTCTGCGCCAGCTGGTCGTAGACCGCCGTCAGGGCCTTGTCGGCGGCGCTCTGGCGGGTCTGCACGCAGGTGGCTCGCGCGGCGGCGGCCGCCTGGGCGCAGTCGGCCGCCGAGGGAACCTGCGCCTGCGCCGGTGCGAGGGCCGCACCCAGGACCAGCGCCAGGATCATGGTCTGACGGGCATTCAACCGCATTGCGTCTCTATCCTTTGACACCGTACCACTCGTGACGAATTAGTGTGTGATCGCTCATTTTGCCGCAAATAAGGCATACCACGGCGCGCACCCGAAGACGACCAGGCGGATGTCGCCCGGGCCGTGAATCCTGGTCATGCCATCGTTTTCGCAATTGCGAATCAATTGCAATAACGGTAGAACCCGCATCGGAGATGCGGCCAAGGATTTCCCTTCCCGACTGCGCGCGGAGAAGGGTTACCGCAGGAGCAACACGATGCTGAAGACGCTCATCATGACCGGCGCCATCGTCGTCGCGGCCGGGACGGCGCAGGCCCACTACCTATGGGCCGAACGCGACGGCAGCGGCCCGGCGCGTGCCTATTTTGGCGAATGGTCCGAGGACCTGCGCGAGAAGAAGGAGATGTACGGCAAGTATGTCGGCGCACCGAGCGCGCTGGCGTCGGACGGCAAGGAGCTGCCGGTCACGGCGGGCGACACGCATCTCGACATCGCCGCGGGTGCGCCGGGCGACGTTCGCGTAACGGGGCGCTTCGTTACCGACAAGGGCACCGCGATTCTCTACCAGGCCAAGGCCGGGCGCTCCGACACTGCGGCCAAGCTCGACCTGGAACTGGTGCCGATCGCTGCCGGCAGCAACACGTTCGTCCTGCTTCTGAAGGGCAAGCCGCTGGCCAAAGCCGAAGTCAAAGTGTTCGGCCCGCCGAAGTGGGAGAAGCCATTCCGCACCGACGACGCCGGCCGCGTTACGGTGCAGACGCCGTGGTCGGGCCAGTACGTGGCGGAAGTGAACCACGTCGAAAAGACCAGCGGCACCTGGGACGGCAAGCCGTTCGAGCAGATCCGCCACGTCGCGACGATCACATTCGCAGGGGCACCGTAACGATCGACCGACTCTGAGGAGACCACGCAACGGCCGCCTCGAAGGATGGCTGGGGACGCTCGCTCCTCAAGATGAGGTTGAGCGCTGAAGCAACGTCGGCAGCGAAGTGCATCCCGCGCGATGGTGCGGTGAGTCGCGACTAGTACCTGGAAACGCTGGTCGCTGACACACCTGTCATCCCGAGCGTAGCGAGGGATCGCCCGCGAATGGCGCACCATGCGTCGATCGCAGGAGTTCCCTCGCTACGCTCGGGATGACAGTCGCGACTCACCTTCCACCGATAGCCGGTACTAGCTCTCGCCGACGATCCCGCGTTCGGTGGCAATGTCGGCGAACGTCTTGATCGTGCGTTCGAACAGGTCGCCGAAACCGGCGCCATCGAGACCGACGGGATCGAAACCCAGTCCGCGCAGGCGTTCGATCACCGCGCCATCACGCAGCACGGCCACGATGGCGGCATGCAGGCGCGCCTGCGCCGCACCCGGCGTGCCCTTGGGGGCCAGCAGGCCGAGCCACGTGGTCTGCACGAAGCCCGGCGCCACGGTCTGCGCGGCGGTCGGCAGGGCGGGGAACGTGGCGGGGCTGTTGGCGCTGGTCACGGCCAGCGCCAACAGCTGGCCGCTGTTCACCTGCTGCACGCCGGCGGCGAACGTCACCACACCGGCATCGATGGTGCCGGCCAGCAGGTCCTGCATCAGCGGGCCGCCGCCGCGGTAGGGGACATGGGTCACCCGCAGGTTGCCGGCAGCGCGCAGCAGCAACTCGCTGGTGAGGTGCTGCGAGCTGCCGATGCCCGGCACGCCAATATTCAGTCCGCCCGGACGCGCGGCGGCAGCGGCAACGAGATCCTGGATCGTCTTGAGGCCTGATTTCGGATGGGTGAAGACACCCTGCGGTGCCGAGGCCGCCAGTGTCACCGGCTCGAAGGCCGAGCGAATCGGCGCCGTGCCCGGCAGCGGCAGCGCTTCGGTCGCGGCGAAGGTGTCGTTGGCCAGCAGGAACGTATGGCCGTCCGGCGCGGCCCGCGCCGCCGTTTGCGTTCCGACGCGGCCGGAGCTGCCGCCGATATTGTCGATCACCACGGCCTGGCCCAGCAGGCTGCTGAGCGGTGCCTGGACGGCGCGCGCGAAGGTGTCGACGCCGCCGCCTGCCGGCCACGGCACGATGAGGCGCAGCGGGCGCGCCGAGAAGGAGTCCTGCGCCTGCAGTCCGAGCGGCAGGGTGGCACTGGCCGCGGCTGTCGAAAGAAGCATCGCAAGCCTGCGTCGGCTGATATTCATCATGGATTGATCCTGGACCTTCGATAGGCACACGGCCCCGGCTTGGTGACGCGATTCGAGCGCCCCAAGAGGAGGGACCGATAGGCGTTGGCGTTGCGGTATTGAAGATGAGGCCGGCGGTGGCGGCAATTTAGCGATTCTAAGGATCGCTGTTAGTTTCTCTCAGAGGCGGCAGGATCAGGGACGCAAAGGGTCAAGGGCTTCGGCGATTCCTGCCTGAGCGGGCAGTGGGAGAAGGTTGGTCCGGTCGACCTGTTTCCGGAATGGGGCGCCACGACGCCGAGCCGAAAAGCTCGATCAGGAAATCAAGAAAAACCCTGACCTTGAGCGTTCGCTGTCGCCCCGGCGGCATCACGGCCCACAGGGGAAAGCTCTCCGACTCATGTGAGTCCTGCAGCAACGGTTCCAGCAGCCCATTCTGAACGGCGTTGGCGACAGCGATCTCGCCCAGCCGCACAATACCCGCGCCTTCGATCGCGAGTTTCACCAGCATGTCCGCACTGTCGGCGCTCAGAGGTCCTCTGACGGTGACCGGCATCAACGTGCCATTCACGCGAAACGACCACGTCGACGATTGGGGCAGGCGGCTGAGGGTCAGGCACGCATGATGCATCAGATCTGACGGCTGGGTCGGCCGACCATGGCGGGCAAGGTATTTCGGACTGGCGCAAATGATTCGCCTGAGATCGACGATCTTGCGAGCAATAAGGCTGGAATCATCGAGGTCGCCGGTTCGAAGGGCGATGTCCACGTTTTCGCCGATCAGATCGATGGCGCGGTTCGTAATCAGAAAATCCAGAGTAATCCGCGGGTAGCGCACAAAAAAATCGGGCAACGCCGGGCCAAGATGATCAATCGCCAGCACCGGCGGCGCGAGCACGCGCAAGTGTCCACGTGGCGAGGTGCGCGTTGAAGCGATTTCGGATTCCGCGGCATTGATGGCGTCGAGGATCTCGCGGGCCCGCTTGAGATAGATCTCCCCCTCGGCCGTGAGCGCCAGGCGCCTGGTCGTGCGCGTGATGAGACGTACGCCGAGGCGTTGCTCGAGGCGCGTAATGAGCTTGGAGACGGCGGAGGGCGAGAGTCCGACATCCTGCGCCGCGCCGGCAAAGCTGCCGCGCTCGACGACCCGCTCAAAGACGCCCATCTCTTGCGAGGGATTGGCCATATTCACGAATTCAGTTCACGAGTGGGCAGAATCCCTCGCCGATTATCAATCCGATGTAAAGGGCGTTTAAGTCGGCCAAACAGCAGGGAGCAAAAAATGCGGTTCTTCAAAGCGACCTCTCAGGCAGAACGTGGCGGCAGCCCGAATGTCCGGCCGAACCGCCGCGTGATGCTCGCCGCCCTGACGACGATGTTGGTTGCGTTACCCGCGAGCCGTTTGGCCGCTGAGCAGCCGTCGGATGTCGACGCCGTGAAAGCCGCAAGCAAGACGTTCTATTCGACGCTGTCCGTTCTCGATGATGGCAGCGCCATGGAACGAGTCTGGGCCCGCACGCCTTACGTCACCTACGTAGGCCCTCAAAGCACATCGATCATCGTGGGCTGGGACGCTCAGAGGCAATACTGGAACGACTTCAACAAGCGCTTCGCACAGAGGAGAGTATCCCTGGTCGACGACCGCATTCATATCAATGGCAATCTTGCCTGGGAGATCGGCGTCGAGACCGGACAGGCGCACATGAAGGACGGCACGATCCGGAAAGTCGATTGGATCGTCACCAACGTGTACGAGAAATTGGGCGGGCAGTGGCTCATGGTTTCCCACCACGTGCAACCGAGGCCTCAATAGCCTCGGTCGCGTGGTTGCTGAAGATGGCTGGAGCGATCGGTCAACGAAGCCGGTCTGATTACGGCAAAGGCAGCTTCTGGCAGGGAGAGCGCGATGCGGTCCACGGTGATGACAGCCATCCAATCCGACGGGTTCGCAGTCCGGTTTTGCATCGTGCTCGGGGCCATTTTTGTCAGCTGCGCGGCCCTCGCCGGTTATGCTGTCGTCAGCTGGCCGGCGGAGCGGGCTGCGATTGAGCTGCAGATGGCTCAAGAGATCGAGCAGGAAGACGCGGAAGTCTGCATGGGACGCGGCATCGCGGCCGGCGCCGGCCGTACCGCCTGTGCCGCTGAACTCGCCCGTGTCAGAAAGCAGCACGAAGAGCGGCTCTCACGCTACGTGAGGTGGTAGAGAAGGAAGCCGAGCATCGGTGTCGGCAGCGTCCATCCATTCGCTCGAAGTCTGTCGCGCACGGCGCGGCGGAAATCACAAGCTCTCAGGTGAAGCGCCGCGGGGCTGCCGGCTGTGACGCCACCGGTCCGCCGGTCAGCCGCGTCTGCCGCGCCGAGATGGACGCCCCGCCGTTGCCGAAATGGATGCGGTGGATGAAGCGCCAGCCATCGGCAACGCCGGTGTGTTCCTTGATACGCGCCAGCCATGGCGTGGCATCGTATGCGGTGGCGACGGACCCTCGGCCCATGATCGACATCGATCGCGTGCCGTTCACGCCATACTCTTCCTCGGCATTCATCGGCAGGTTTCTCGCCCGCGCGGCATCATAGTCGATATGCTGGAACGTGCCGTTGGAGTCGTACGCGTCTGGTCCCAGCCAATGGCCGACTTCGTGGGCGGCGGCGATCTGCCTGAAGGCAATGCCCTTGAAGTAGGAGGTGCTCTGGGTGACGTCCTTGTTGGTCACCACGAAGTGGTGGGAGCGGGCAACATCGTCGTCGAATACCAGCCGGACAGCCTCGATGATCGCGCGGGGGACGATACCGTCGCCGGAGCGCACAAGCTGGATCTCGAGCGAGCAGGCGACATGGGCTGCAAGGCCCGGCCGCAAGATGAACTGTCGGTAGTCGCCGTCACTCAGGCGGCCGGGACCTTCATCGCTCGGTGGCAGCAGGATGATCTGGTTGTTCCAGCCCAGCTCGGCGGCACGCTTGAAGTCCAGCTCAAAGGCACGGAACTCGTCCTTCTTCCAGCTCTGGATCGCATGGATGTCGTCGTCCGTTTGCGTATTGTTTTCGTCGAAGTTCTTCGACCCGTAGCGTCGACCATCGCGGGCGGTTTTTCCGCCGGGGTCGACCGGTATCAGCATGACCTTGAGCCTCAGGCGCAATTGCGCTGCAACGCCCGGGCCGGCCGGCGTGAACTGCGAATCGAAGTTACGCCTGAGGATCATGCTCTTGATCGCCATGAGACACCTCCGACCAGGCCTCGCGATCGCCGTCGTGCTCGAGGTTCGCCGCTGACTGGCTAGCCCCTCCGTGCGGACGGTCCGATCAGAACGCTGCCCCTTGCTGTACGGTCGCGCGACGCTACGCAGGGAGGGCAGGTGACTTTTCAGTACGCCGCCACACAGCGCGTATGTCGGGTACGTTGTTTTACCAACTCACTTTAAGGTGAGTATTCAATCATTTTATCGGGCATCCGCGAACTCGTCAATGCGCGGCGCGGCAGGCGCGTGGCGCGCCGCTGAACGGCCGCTGCATTCGGGTTTGTCGGCGGGTAGCGGATAGATCGGCCGGCGGCGACGTCGTTCTGTCGGAGGACTCGACCTCCATGACGGGAACGCAAGCGCATGAGAGAGGCCGCACAGACCGCAGATCAGGTTAACGCTGCCGTATCAGCCAAAGTGTCGGGTGTCGGGCTCGGCGTGGCGCTCGTGCTGGCGCTGGGCACATTCGCCGTCGGCACCGATGCTTTTATCGTCGCGGCCTTCCTGCCGGCGATGGCCGACGGGTTGACGGTGACGCCGGCGATGGCCGGTTATTCGGTGACGGCGTTTGCGCTGTCCTACGCTCTTCTTGCGCCGATCATCGCAACATTGGCATCGACGCTGCCGCGACGTGCGTTGCTGGCTGCTGCACTGATGTTGCTGGCGCTGACCAACGTCGGTTCGGCACTCGCGCCGTCGCTGGGCATCCTGATCGCCACGCGCGTGGCGGCTGCCGCCGCGGCGGCCGCCTATTCGTCCAACGCGGTGGCTGTTGTCGGGCTCCTCGCCGCACCTGAGGTGAGGGCGCGGATGGTGGCCATCGTGATCGGCGGCCTGACGGTCGCGACGGCGATCGGCGTGCCGCTGGGCCGCGTCGCCAGCACCGTGATGGATTGGCGCGCG
>DATEIF010000369.1:0-2631 GCA_035279205.1 Vineibacter sp. | reverse complement strand
GCCGACATGGTGGCGAGCGTCCGGCCGTGGAAGCCGTCGTCGAAGGTGATGATGCCGTAGGCGCCGTCCTTGTGCAGGGCGCCCCATTTGCGCGCCAGCTTGATGGCGCCCTCGTTAGCTTCGCCGCCGCTGTTGCAGAAGAACACGCGGTCAAAGCAGCTGTGACGCGTCAGCAGGCCGGCCAGCTGAAGCGACGGCTCGTTGTAGAACGCCGGGCTGGGCGTGATCAGCTTGGTGGCCTGGTCGGCCAGCGCGCGGGCAATCTGCGGCGGGCTGTGGCCCAGCGTGTTGACGGCCCAGCCCTGCACGAAATCGAGATGGCGCCGGCCGCGGTGATCCGTCAGCCAGCTGCCGTCGCCGCGCACGAACACGGCGTCCGGGCGGGCGGTGATGTCCATCAGGCTCTGCGTGGGATGCAGCGTGGTGCTCACGGCGTGTCCTTTCATGACGAGACGTTGGCGGGGAGGGAAGGGCGTTGGTTGCGGCCCAAAAACGAAAAGGCCACGGGGGATGCCCGTGGCCTTTGCGGTGGTGACGACGTTGATCGGCTAAGGATCTCGATGCAACGGCGCGCGTTCACGCAGCCCCGGGACAGGGAGCATGGCGCGTCGGCGTCGGATCGTAGCGGTTCTGGTCATCGCGGCTGGACTTGTTACGAATCGCAGGCGCCGTGTCAACACTTTTCACCTCTCCCGCGTGCGGGAGAGGTCGACGAGCGCATAGCGCTCGGCGGGTGAGGGACCAAGGACGAGGTGCCTCGTCTGTTGTCCCTCACCTCCTAAGACGACGGCGCCACCATCGAGCCGGCGGGCAAGGCATCCTGTTCCGTCCTCGCCTTCTTGGCCCGCTGCCAGGCCTCTTCCTCCTCGATGTCGGCCTGCTCCATCGAGAAGACGAAGCGCATGATCCAATCGGAGCCGTTGGTGAGCTTGAAGTTCTTGGGGTGGCGCGCCACCCAGTAGGGTACCAGCGACAAGGGCACGCGGGTCTCGCGGGGCTTGTCGTGGATCGTCGACATCCGAAACAGCGCGTTCGACGCGCGGCTGATGGGTACCACGCCGATACCGCCTTCGCCGACCTTCGAGCAGTTCTCGACCGGCGTGTGCACCAGATACTCGCGGCAGATCAGCGGCCGGTCGGGATAGATCGAGCAACTCTCGTCCTCGAGGAACGGGCAGGCCACGCCGTACTTGAAATACTCGACCGCGAACTCGTAGCGGTTGGCGCCGTTGATCTCCTCGATCATCTGGTCCAACGGCTTGATCGCCGCCAAGCGCTGCTCGGCATCGGCGAAGCGCGCCATGACGTGCGCACGCCGCTCGTCGGGCATGCGCTCGATCACCTCGGCGATGGCATGCGCCTCGATATCGGAGATCGGCACGATCTGGCGGCAGCAGGCGCCGCAGCCGGCCTTGCAGCTCACCGTCTTGTTCCGGCTCTCCAGCAGCTTGACCGAGACGGCGACGACTTCGTTGACCAGCGTCTGCAGCGCCGGCAGCACCGCCTGAGGTTCGACCGGATCGGCCGGCATCGACAGCTCCAGCGGCACTTCGATGTCCTCGACATGCCACTGCAGGTTCACCGCGACGGTGCGCGGTGAGTCGGGTTGCTGATTGGAGTCACTCATGGGCCTGTCCTGTTGTGCGCCGCCAATGTTCCTCCTGACCCTCCTCCATCATGCGCAGGCGGGCGAAGAAACGCTCCATCCAGACACGGCCGGGCAGCTTGTCGGGCCTCTCCGGATGCGCCGCTGCCCACGACAGCGCCAAGGTCAGCGGCAGGCGCAGCAGGTCGGCGGGATCATCGTGCGGCAGCAGGGCCAGCGCATGGTTGGTGTTGGTCACCAGCACCATGCTGATGGGCGCCGTCGGATCGCCCTGGCGCGCGCAATGGCTGGCGGGGGAGGTGACCAGGTACTCGCGGCAGACCAGCGGACGATCCTCGTAGATCGAGCAGCTGCCCTCTTCCAGGAAGGGGCAGGTGATGGCGAGGCGGAAATAGTCGAGACACATCTGGTATTTCGCCTCGCCCTTCAGGCGATCGACATTCTCCAGATCGGGCCGATGGTGCCAGCCTGCCAGCTTGGCCTCGGCGGCGGCAAAACGCGCCCGCACGGTGCTGCGCCGCGGCTCGGGCATGTTGGCGACGAGGTCGGCGATGGCGTGGGCCTCGATCGGGCCGATCGGCACGAGCTGGTCGCAGCAGGCGCCGCAGCCGGCCTTGCAGGAGATGTGCTTGCCCTGGGCTTCGACCTGGGCGACGGCGTGCTGCACGTTGGCGTCGGCCACCGCACGCAAGGCCGGCAGGATGGCGCGCGCCGGCACCGGGTCGGCCGGAACGTCGACCTGCAGCTGCATGGGTTGCGGAACGGCGTCGGCCGCGGTCGCCGCCGGCGGCGTCGGCGTCCATGGCTGGTCGAGCTGATCGGCGTCCTGCAGCCGCGCCATGAAGCGGTTCATCCATGCTTCGGCAGTGCGTCGCGGCGTGTCGTCATGCGGATTCTTGGCGACCCAGCGCAGCGCCTGCGCCAGCGCAATGCGCCCCGGCGCCGGCGGCGTTTCGTCCGACAGCAGGTGGTCCAGCACGCGGGCCGTGAAGAGGCGCGGTATCGGATCGACCACGGCGCCCGGC
>DATEIF010000368.1:0-6757 GCA_035279205.1 Vineibacter sp. | reverse complement strand
ACTGGCGACGATCGTCGACAACATCGGCATGCCGGTCAGCGGCATCAACATGACCTACAACAACACCGGCACCATCGGCACGCAGGATGGCGACATCCAGATCCGCCTGCAGCCCGGTCATGCACCGACGGCGTCCTACGTGAAGCGCCTGCGCGAGGAGCTGCCGCGCCGCTTCCCCGATACCACCTTCTCGTTCCTGCCCGCCGACATCGTCAGCCAGATCCTGAACTTCGGCGCCCCGGCGCCGATCGACCTGCAGCTGCGCGGACCCAACCTCGCGGCCAACTTCGACTACGCCAACAAGCTACTGGCGCAGATCCGCCGCGTGCCCGGCGTCGCCGATGCACGCATCCAGCAGTCGCGCGGCAGCCCGGTCTTCAACGTCGATGTCGACCGCACGCGGGCGCAGAATGTCGGCATGACCCAGCGCGACGTGACCAACAGCATGGTCGTGTCGCTGGCCGGCAGCAGCCAGGTGGCGCCGACCTACTGGCTCAATCCGGACAACGGCGTTTCCTATCCGATCGTGATGCAGGCACCGCAGTATCGCCTGGATTCGCTGGCGGCATTGCGCAACCTGCCGGTATCGGGTCCGCCCGGCCTGCCGTCGCAGGTGCTGGGCGGCATCGCCGACATCAAGCGCGTGACCGCCAATGCCGTGGTGACGCACTACAACATCCAGCCCATGGTGCAGATCTACGCCACGACCCAGGGCCGCGATCTGGGCGGCGTCGCCGACGACATCCAGCAGATCATCGCCGCCACGGCCAAGGATGTGCCCAGGGGCACCTCGGTCGTGCTGCTGGGCCAGGTGCGCACCATGAACGATGCGTTCAATGGGCTGCTGTTCGGGCTGCTCGGCGCGATCGTGCTGATCTACCTGCTGATCGTGGTGAACTTCCAGTCCTGGAGCGATCCGTTCGTGATCATCTCGGCCCTGCCGGCGGCGCTCGCCGGCATCGTCTGGATGTTGTTCGCGTCCTACACCGAGCTGTCGGTCCCGGCGTTGACTGGTGCCATCATGTGCATGGGCGTCGCCACAGCCAACAGCGTGCTGGTGATCAGCTTCGCGCGCGAGCGCCTGGACGCGGTCGGCGATGCCACCGCGGCCGCCCTGGAAGCCGGCTTCATCCGCTTCCGGCCGGTGCTGATGACGGCGCTGGCCATGATCATCGGCATGACTCCGATGGCGCTTGGCCTGGGCGAGGGCGGTGAGCAGAATGCGCCGCTGGGGCGGGCGGTCATCGGCGGCCTGATCTTTGCAACGGTCGCCACGCTGGTCTTCGTTCCCGTCGTCTTCAGTGTCGTGCATGGGCGCCGCCACGGCGCGCCCACCGGAGCCCACCATGCCGCCTGATTCCAAGGACGCCTCGAGGCCGCCCGCGCGTGGCAGAGGGCTGATCGTCGGCTTGGCCGTGCTGGTGATCGCAGGCCTCGTCGTCGGCAACGGTGTGGCCAACCGGTTCGCCAACGACGACCGGCTGCGGCAATGGACCGAGGCACAGGCCGTACCCTCGGTCGCCGTCGTGCAGCCGGGCCGGCGGACCAATGCGGCATCCCTCGATCTGCCGGGCCGTCTGGATGCCTATTCACGCGCCGCCCTCTATGCGCGCGTCGCCGGCTACCTGAAGACCTGGTCGGTGGACATCGGTGCCCCGGTCAAGGCGGGGCAGGTCCTGGCCGAAATCGAGGCACCGGACCTCGACCAGCAGCTGCTGCAAGCCCGTGCCACCCTCGCCAGCGCCGAGGCCGCCGAGGCCCTGGCCGACGTCACCGCCAAGCGCTGGCAGGCGCTGACCGGATCGAATGCGGTCTCGCAACAGTCGATCGAGGAGAAGGTCGCCGACCACCGCGTCAAGCAGGCCCAGACCAAGGCGGCACGCGCCAATGTCGATCGGCTGCAGACGCTGGCCGGCTTCAAGCAGATCCTGGCGCCATTCGATGGCATCGTGACGGCGCGCAATACCGATCTGGGCGCCTTGATCAACGCCGACAGCGGTGCCGGCATGCCGCTGTTCGTCGTCGCCGATGTGCGCAAGCTGCGGGTCTACGTGAACGTGCCGCAGAGCTTCGTGCCCGGCGTGAAGCCGGGAACCAAGGCGCAGATCACCGTGCCCGAGTATCCCGCCCGCGTGTTCGCCGCCACGGTCGAAGCCTCGGCGCAGGCCGTCGACCCGGCGTCGGGCACGACCCGCATGCAGCTGGTCGTCGAGAATGCCTCGGGCGAGCTGATGCCGGGCGCCTTCGCCAGTGTGCGGCTGGAGCTGCCGCAACCCGCCGACGTGCTGAGCGTGCCGGCCAGCGCCTTGATCTTCGGCCAGGACGGACTGCGCATCGCCACTGTCGATGCCCAGAACCGCGTGGTCCTGAAGACCGTCGTGGTCGCGCGCGATCTCGGCCGGGTGGTCGAGATCGGCTCCGGGCTCGCACCATCGGATCGCATCATCGAGACACCGCCGGATGGCATCGCCGACGGAACCGTCGTGCGCATCGTGGGCGACGGCCCGGCGCCGGCCGGCAAGGGCAAGAGCTGACGACGGCGGCGCCGTCTTGCCGCACCGCCGGTGGTGGACGCTGGGCGTGGCTTGCGGCAAGCTGCACTCAAGCGAACAAGCTCGTGAACGAGAGACGTTGGAGGAAACGATGCATGACACGCGCATTGCGCGCCGGCGACTGTTGCTGACATCGGCCGCGGCGGGAACACTGGGTGCCGCCGCGCTGGGCCGTCCGGCCATCGCCAAGCCCGAGAAAGCCAAGGTCGTGCTCGCGGTCGGCGGCAAGTCGGGCCTGTACTACCTGTCGCTGACCATTGCCGAGCGTCTCAACTACTTCAAGGACGAGGGCCTTGATGTCGAGATCAACGACTTCCAGGGCGGTGCCAAGTCGCTGCAGGCGTTGATGGGCGGCAGCGCCGACGTGGTGGCGGGCGCCTACGAGCATACGATCCGCATGCAGCAGCGCGGCCAGCCCATCGTCGGCTTCGCCCTCATCGGTCGCGGCATGCAGCTCAGCATCGCGCTGCTGAAGGACCGCGCCGCCAAGGTGAAGGGGCCGGCCGACATCAAGGGCATGAAGTTCGGCGTCAGCGCGCCGGGCTCGCAGACCCACATGCTGGTGAACTACTGGGCCGCCAAGGGCGGCCTGAAGCCGACCGACATTGTGGCCATCGGCGTCGGCGCGGGCGCGTCGGTGATCGCGGCGGTCGAGAAGGGCGAGATCGACGGCATCTCGCAGACCGACCCGTCGATCACCATGCTGGACCAGAAGGGGCTGATCAAGGTCATGGTCGACACGCGCACCATGAGGGGCAATCAGGAGCTGTTCGGCGGCGCCATGCCGGCGGCGTGCCTCTACGCGCAGCCCGACCTGGTGAAGAAGACGCCAGGCACCGCCCAGGCGCTGGCCAACGCCATCGTGCGCGCCAACCAGTGGCTGCACAAGGCAACGCCCGAGGATGTCGCCAAGACGGTGCCCGAGAACTATCTGCTGGGCGATGCCAAGCTCTACATGGCGGCCTTCAACAGCGTGCGCGAGACGATCTCGCCCGATGGCGTGATGCCCGACGACGGCCCGGCGAACTGCCTGAAGTTCCTGGCCGAGGGTGACAAGGACATCAAGCCGGACAAGGCCAATCTCGCGACGACCTGGACGAACGAGTTCGTCAAGCGCGCCGGCCAGAAGACCTGACATCGGCATGACGACGACCGGCACGCCGGCGCTCGCCTTCAACGACGTCACCTGCCGCTTCGCTGGCCGCGACGGCGGCGACGCCTACACGGCCGTCGCCAACGCGACGCTGCTCGTACAGGCCGGCGAATTCGTCTCCGTCGTCGGGCCCACCGGCTGCGGCAAGTCGACCTTGCTCAACGTGGCGGCGGGCCTGCTGGCACCATCCGCCGGCACGGTCGAGGTGTTCGGCGAGCCGCTGGTGGCCGACCGCGGTGTCAACCGGCGCGCCGGCTACATGTTCCAGGCCGATGCGCTGATGCCCTGGCGGCGCGGCATCGACAACGTGGTCGCCGGCCTGGAATTCCGCGGCGTCGCGCGCAGCGAGGCCCTGCGCCAGGGCGAGGACTGGCTTCGGCGCGTTGGCCTGGCGGGGTTCGGCGATCGCTATCCGCACCAGATGTCGGGTGGCATGCGCAAGCGCCTGGCGTTGGCGCAGACCCTGATCCTGAGCCCCGACATCCTGCTGATGGACGAGCCGTTCTCGGCGCTCGACGTGCAGACGCGTCAACTGATGGAGAACGAGCTGCTGGCGCTGTGGGCCGAGAGCCGCAAGTCGGTGCTGTTCATCACGCATGATCTCGAGGAGGCGATCGCGCTGTCGGACCGCGTGGTCGTGCTGTCGGCGGGTCCCGCGACGCGGCCCATCGGCGACTTCAAGGTCGACCTGCCGCGCCCGCGCGATGTGTCTGAGATCCGCATGACATCGGGCTTCAACGAGCTGCACCGCGAGATCTGGAACACCATGAAGGAAGAGGTCCTGAAGGCCTATGCCCGACAAAAGGCGGCCTAGTGATGCGATTTACTGAACGTATATTCGGCATCATCGCGGGCGACGCGTGGGGCCGCAAAGTGCGTCAATCACATGCGGCGCTGTCGCTGAAGCAGCACAGGAAGATTAACCACAGAGGCACAGAGGACACAGAGGAGCACAGAGGACGATATTTGCGCGCCGACGGCGCGCAGCTCGGTTTTCTCTGTGTGTCTCTGTGTCCTCTGTGCCTCTGTGGTGAAATCTTACTGCTTCGACAGCACCAATCTGGCGAATTGGCGTGCGCATGTTCTGATGATCAAGTGTGGATCTGTCGGCCATGAAGATCAGCCAGCTCAAGCTGACGGTGCTGCGGCTGCTGGTGCTGGGTGTGGCGATCGGCATCTGGTGGGCGCTGACGGATCCGGGCTTTCTGCCGCCGATTTATTTCGATGATCCGGGACGGGCTGCCTTCTTCTTTGGCAAGCCGTTTCGGGTGTTCGAGATCATCATCAACTGGTTCGTCTCCGGCGAGATCTTCTCGCACCTCGCCATCACGCTGCTGGAGACCGCGCTGGGTTTCGTCGCCGGCTCTGCCCTGGGTCTGGGCGTCGGCCTGTGGCTGGCGCTGGCGCCGACCGCATCGGCGATCTTCGATCCCTACATCAAGGGCTTCAACTCGATGCCGCGCGTCGTGCTGGCGCCGATCTTTGCCGTGTGGTTCGGGCTCGGCATCTGGTCGAAGGTGGCGCTGGGCGTGACCCTGGTGTTCTTCGTGGTGTTCTTCAATGTCTACCAGGGCGTGCGCGAGGTCAGCCCCACCATCATCGCCAACGCCCGCATGCTGGGCGCCGGCAAAGGCCACCTGCTGCGCCACATCTATCTGCCCAGCGCCATGAGCTGGGTCTTCGCCAGCCTGCACAACGCCGTCGGCCTTGCCTTCGTCGGCGCCGTCGTCGGCGAATATCTCGGCTCGGCACGCGGCGTCGGCTACCTGATCCTGCAGGCCGAGGGCACGTTCGACATCAACACCGTGTTCGCCGGCATCCTGGTCCTGACCGCATTCGCGCTGCTGCTCGACATGGCCGTCGGCCTGGTCGAGAAGCGCCTGCTGCTGTGGCAGCCCAAGACCAGCGAGACCGAACCGACATGATCCTGCGCCGTCAGGCGCCTCGCCTGCCGTCGCGGAACACCTGTCGCCATTGAAGGACACGCACCGACCGGCGCAGCCCGGTCGGCCAGAACGGATCCGCGCGGGTGAGCGCATCGACCGTCGCCGCATCGTCGGCCTCGACCAGCCAGAGGCCGCCGGCCGGCATGCCGTCGGCGGCCGCGCGCAAGGGTCCGGCGGCGACGATGGTGTTGGCGTTGCGTTCGAGAAAGGCCAGATGGTCACCCATATGCCGGTCGCGGACATGGGCCTTGTCGGCATTGTCCTCGAACAGGACGGCGTACAGCATGAGATCCTCCTGCGGTTCACCGCCTGGCATAGACCTGCGAAAACGCCGTGGAAATGGGCAGAACTGCAGGATTAGACTGCGTTCATGCAGGATTGGGATGACCTGCGGCACGTTCTGGCGATCGCCCGTGCCGGCACCTTGTCGGCGGCGGGCCGTCACATGCGCACGCACGAGACGACGATCGGCCGCCGGCTCGCGGCCATCGAGGCGCGATGGGGCGTCCGCCTGTTCGAGCGCACCGGCAAGGCCATGCAGTTGACGTCCGCCGGCGACGTCGCGGCTGCGCACGCCGAGCGCGTCGAGCGCGAGATGCTTCTGCTGCGCGGCGCCATCGTCGGCGCCGATGCCGACATCGCGGGCACCGTGCGGCTGACGGCGGTGCCCATCATCGTCAACCGGGTCCTGATTCCCGCGCTGGCCGCCCTGCAGTCGGCGCACCCGCGCCTTCGGCTCGAGTTGATCGCCGAACCGCGGGACCTCAGTCTCAGCAAGCGCGAGGCCGACATTGCCCTCCGGCTCGCCCGGCCACGGGGCCTCAGCACGATCAGGACGAGGCGCATCGGCCGGATCGATTATGCCGTCTATGCCGCGCGCGGCCGGAAGCCCGACCGGTTGCCGTGGATCGGCTATGACGAGGCGATGGCCGGCCTGCCGCAGGCGCAGTGGCTGGCGCGCGCGGCTCAACGCCAGGATCAGCCGCCACCTCTTGCGGTCAACGATGCCGAGAGCCTTCTGCAGGCGGTGGGCGCCGGAGTCGGCAAGTCGTTGCTGCCGTGCCTCGTTGCCGATCGCGAGCCCGGCTTGCGCCGCATCGAAACAG
>DATEIF010000367.1:0-2879 GCA_035279205.1 Vineibacter sp. | reverse complement strand
CCACCGGCATCGTCGCTGATGTCGAGCGCGGTGCCGATGGCAAGTTCACCGGCAGGACAGCCACGGCCGTTGCCAGCGCCCAGCCGCCCGCCGTGGTCCGCCCGGCCAGCCTCAGCACCGATCCCTCGAGCGCTGATGCCGGTCAGGACGATCCGCGCATGTGGAGTGCGCGTGAAGGCCAGAGCCTGCGTACGGCAAAGTCCTTGCGCGACATCGCGCAGTCGACGGTGGGCCTGCGTCGCATATCGGCCAATGGCGATACCAATGTCGCGCTGGCCAATGCCGGCATCGAGACGAGCACGGCGCGCGCCGCGGCACAGGCATTGGCTGCCGTCGCGCCGGCGTCGCTCGATCGTCGTTCGGCCAACATCGAGGTCGTGAACGGGCGCACCGGCGATGGCCAGGTGCGGCTGTTGACGGCGACGATCTATGACCGCAATTCGCGCGGCCAGGTGTGGTGGTTCGCGCCGCGCAACCAGCCCGAAGGTTTCTTCGATGAGCGCGGCAACCGGGTCGGCGACTCGGGGATGACCTTGCCGATCGAAGGCAGCCACATCTCCTCGCCCTTCGGGACGCGGCGTTGGGGACGATGGGCCGCATTCCACAACGGCCTCGACGTTGCCGGCCAGTACGGCACGCCCATCATCGCGGCCGCCGACGGCGTCGTCGACTACAGCGGCTGGTATTACAACTACGGCAAGACCGTCCGTATCGTGCACAGCGACTCGCTGGCAACCAGCTACAGCCACATGTCCAACTTCGCCGTCAGCCCGGGCACCCGTGTCCGCAAGGGCCAGGTCATCGGGTATGTCGGCAGCACGGGGCGGTCGACCGGCCCCCATCTTCACTTTTGCGTGCTGGTCGACGGCCAGTTCGTGAATCCGGCACCCTACGTCGCCGGCGGTGGCGGCGGCCCGTTGACCGGCCAGGACTTGGTCTCCTTCCGCGACTGGCAGCGCACGACCGCCGGCATGGCCCGGGGCGGCGCGACCCGCCGCGCGAGCAGTGAGTCCGACGGCTACAACCGGTTGTAAATACCGCGACGCAACCCGGTCCCAACGACGCGCCGGCGGCCTTCCGCCGGCGCGTCGCGTTTGTGGGGACGGCCGGCGGGGCGTCGCTCTGCGATTGCGCCGCGGGAACGGTCTGTCTTAGAGTGCGCGCAACGGTGGCGTGTACCCAGCACGCAGCCGGCGCGCCGCATCAGCGGCCAGCGAAGACAGAGGCTCTACGAAGGGATACTTCGATGATGAAGAGAATGGTGGCGGCAGCAGCTGCCGCAGTCGTGGTGTCGGGCATCGCCGGCACGGCGCACGCAGGACCGGACCTTGATGCGATCAAGGCACGCGGCCAGTTGATTTGCGGCGTCACCACCGGCATCGCGGGCTTCTCCCTGGCCGACAGCCAGGGCAAGTGGAAGGGCCTGGAAGTCGATGTCTGCCGCGCGGTCGCGGCCGCGCTGTTCGGCGATTCCGAAAAAGTGAAGTACGTGCCGACGACGGCACAGCAGCGCTTCACCGCCCTGCAGTCGAAGGAAGTCGACGTGCTGTCGCGTACGACGACCTACACGCTGACCCGCGATACGGCGCTTGGTTTCGACTTCACCGGCGTCACCTACTATGACGGCCAGGGCTTCATGGTGCCCAAGAAGCTCGGCGTAAAGAGCGCCAAGGAGCTTAACGGCGCCACCGTCTGCGTCCAGCCGGGCACGACGACCGAGCTGAACCTCGCCGACTACTTCCGCGCCAACAAGATGACGTTCAAGCCGGTGGTGATCGAGAATCTCGAGGAGATCCGCCAGGCGTTCTTCTCGGGCCGCTGCGACGTGTATACCACCGACGCCTCGGGCCTCTACGCGACCCGCGCCGCCAACGCGCCCAAGCCCGATGACTACCTGATCTTGCCGGAGATCATCTCCAAGGAGCCGCTGGGCCCGGTGGTGCGCCACGGCGACAATCAATGGGCCGACATCGTGCGTTGGGCGCTGTTCGCCATGGTCGAGGCCGAGGAATACGGCATCACCTCGAAGAATGTCGATGAGATGCTGAAGAGCGACAATCCCAACATCAAGCGCATCGTCGGTGCCACGCCCGGCATGGGCAAGGCGCTGGGCCTCGACGAAAAGTGGGCCTACAACATCATCAAGCAGGTCGGGAACTACGGCGAGGCGTTCGAGCGCAACGTCGGCATCGAGACTCCGCTCAAGATCGAGCGTGGCCTCAATGCCCTGTGGACCAAGGGCGGGCTGCAGTACGCCCCGCCGATCCGCTAAACGCAGGCCTGAGCCATCACGGCTGGAACCGCCGCCCCCGGGGCGGCGGTTTTCATTTGACCCTATCGACGCGGGCCATTTCCCGGCTAGAGTAGCCGCCAAGCGAGCCGCAGATGCTCGCCAAAAAACCGTCCACGGTCGGGTCGGGAAGAGACCGCGGAACGGCAGGGAGAGTAAATGCGTAGGATGCCACTGGCCAACCGGGCCAGGTTTCAGGCCCATTCATCACCCGCACTGCGGGCCGCCCGTCTCTGCGCGCCGCCGACGCCCGCCGGCCGCCGCTCCCTGACCACGACGGTCGACGGCACCCTTCTTGCTACCTTCGATATCGGCTGCGCTCCAGCAAGCGCAATACACGTGCGAGGAAATTGACATGGCGATCGCACAGCCGGCACTGCCCAAAGCCAAGGTCGCGCCATGGAACGATCCAGTCATCCGCGGCTGGTTCTTCCAGATCGTGGTCATCGGCGCCGTGGGGTTGTTTGCCTGGTACCTGGTCTCCAACACACTGGAGAACCTTGAGCGACAACGGATCGCAACCGGCTTCCACTATCTGGGCCGCGAATCCGGCTTCGAGATCGGCGACACGCTGATCCCCTACTCGCCG